>DATDQD010000299.1:0-8713 GCA_035292425.1 Bacteroidota bacterium | reverse complement strand
CGCGCAAAACGATGCGAAGGATTTTTTCACCGTCAGGAAGATTCTCCTGGTGAGGTAAACCATGTTGGGTAACGCTCCCCATTGACATACACACTCCCAGTGTGTATATCACGTCATAATCAACAGTCAGTCACTCCCGGGACGAACCATGCATCAGAGAATCAACATTACGCTTCCCACGGAAACTATCCGACTTATCGATCGCATCGCCAGGAAAGGAAACCGGAGTGTTATGATCGATAAGGCTATCCGACACTATGTTCGCTCCGTAGGACGGAAGACTCTGCGGGAGCAGATCAAAGAGGGGGCGATAGCGCGGGCGGAACGCGACCTGGCCATTGCGGAGGAGTGGTGTATGATCGGTGATGATTGATGAACAGGGGGAGAGCGCTCCGGTTCCCGAAACGAGGTGAAATTTACCCGGTCAATCTCGACCCGACACAGGACTCCGAGATCCGGAAAATAAGGCCGGCCGTGATCGCCCAGAATAATGTCACTAATGCCTCAAGTACGCTCACGATCGTCGCAGCGATTTCATCGAAATCCGGACACATCCTCTACCCTACGGAGGTGCCGATCCAACCGAGTGAGAGCGGCCTGCCGAATCCTTCCATCGTTCTGTGCAATCAGATTCGATCGATCGATAAAAAGCGAATCCTCAAACGCCTCGGTCGAGTGAAGCCGGAGCGAATGAACGATGTCGACACCGCACTGCGCATCAGCCTCGGCCTGACAACCTTACAATAACTGCCTGAACACCATCCTCGCGATCTCGGCCGCGCAGGTAAGGCCCGGCGACTCGATGCCGATGAGGTTCACGAGGCCGGGCAGGCCGCGTGACGATTCCTCGGCGATGATGAAGTCCCGGCTCTCCTCTCCCGGTTTCTGGATCTTCGGACGCACGCCCACCTGGTCGGGCGTGAGGTCTTCGCGCCGCAGGGACGGGAAGTAGCGCGCGACCGCCTCATAAAACCGGTTTTCCCTGCTTTCGTCGAACTTGTACCATTCGCTCTCCGGAAGTGCCGGGTCCAGGAATTCGGCGTCGGGGCCGAGCTTCACCTGTCCCCCTTTATCGAGCGTGATGTGAATGCCGATGCTGGTGAGCCTCGGCGGAGGCACGGGGTAGATGAGGCGTGAGACCAATTTCCCCCTTTCTGGCGCAACGCGGAAGTAATGCCCGCGGTTCGGGTGGAGGCGGTAGCCGGCGGCGTCGGGGTCGATGCCGAAGAAGGACGCTACGTCGTCGGACGAGTTCCCCGCCGCGTTGACGACGCACCGGCACTCGATATCGGTGGTGTCGCCGCCGGCCTCGCGGAGCCGCAGTTTGAATCCCGCCGCGGTTTTTTCAGCCCCAACGAGCGTGACGCCAAACGCGATGTCGACCCCGTGTTCCTTAGCGTGGTGGATATACGAACGCATCAGTTCGTGCGAATCCACGATACCGGCCGAAGGAACCAGGAGCGCCGCGATGCAGAAGATGTTGGGTTCAAGGGTAAGCGCCTCGCGGGCGTCGAGCATCCGCAATCCCTCCACGCCATTCATCTCTCCCCTCCTGAAAATCTCCTCCAGTTTGGGTATTTCTTCGGGCGTCACCGCGACCACCAGCTTGCCGCATCGGCGGATCCACACCCCATCGTGCTCGCACGTTTGATAGATATTCCGGTTGGCGGCGACGCAGAGCCGGGCCTTGAGGGAGCCGGGGGGATAATGGATGCCCGAATGGACGACCTCGCTGTTGCGACTGCTGGTTTCCCGGCCAAAGGATTCGTGCCGCTCCACGAGGAGCGTGGAGAGGCCGCGCGAGGCGCTTTCGGCGGCGCACGCCAGCCCGACCACGCCCGCTCCGACGATGACAACGTCGGGGGTCACGTCCGGAGGCGCCGTTCCCAGTAGGCGAGAATGTCGGAAAGGGTCTGGTCGAGGGGGATCGAGGGTGTCCACCCCGTCGCGGCCTTCAATCGCGCCGCGCTCCCGATCATGAGCGGGTTGTCTACTGCCCTGAACCGGTGGGGATCCGAGACGACTTCCATCGGGACGCCGGAGATCCTGATCAGCGTCGCGAGCAGGTCCTTCATCGCGACCGGCCGGCCCGAACAGACGTTGAAAATGCCGTGGTCGTGCTTCCGGTCGAGCAATGCGACATACGCCCGCACGACGTCGCGCACGTCGGTGAAGTCGCGCTGATTGTCCAGGTTGCCGACGAAAATCTTCTTCTCGCGCAGTTCCAGTTTCGCTTCGATGATCTGTTTCGCGAACGACGACCCGGCGAACATCTCGCTCTGCCCCGGGCCGAGGTGGTTGAACGCCCTGGCGATGACCGCGTTCAGGCCGAACGTCATCCGGTACTGCTGTGTGAGGAGGTCGAGACAGGCCTTGCTCGCCGAGTAGGGAGTATGCGGGTTGATGGGGAACGATTCATCCACCGGCATCCGCGCAGGATCGACGATGCCGTAGACTTCCCCGCTGCTCACAACAAGGACCGAACAGTTCGGGAATTCCGACCGGACCGCCTCGAGGACGTGGAGACTGCCGAGGATGTTCGTGTGAAAGGTTTCGAGGGGGTTTTTGACCGCCTCCGGGACGTACGCCTGGCCGGCGAGATGGAAAATCCTGTCCGGTTTGCACGCGCGGATGGCGGCAGCCGTCTTCTCGCGGTCGTTGATATCCGTCTCGTGCACCGTGAGCCGGTCCCGGATATCATCGATGGCCGCGCTGAAGTTCCGGTCCCGCACGATCCCGAAGATCCTGACCCCGGGCTGTGTGAGAAGGTAACGGGCAAGGTGGTTCCCCACGAATCCCTCAACGCCCGTGATGAGAACGTTTTTCATATCAGGAAGAAGCCGTTATGACAGCTTTTCCATATCCGCGTCCACCATCATCTTCACCAGCTCGCGGAACGTCACCTTCGGGGTCCATTTGAGGATCCGTTTCGCCTTTGCGGCATTGCCCCGCAATTCGTGCACCTCGGCTGGGCGGAAGAGCGTCTTGTCCACGACCACGTATTTCTTCCAGTCGAGGCCGACATGTTTAAAGGCCTCATCCACGAACTCACGGACGGTGTGGGACTTCCCGGTGGCGATCACGAAATCCTGCGGTTTTTTCTGCTGGAGCATCAGCCACATCGCCTTCACATAGTCCCCGGCGAAACCCCAGTCGCGCTGGGCGTCGAGGTTGCCGAGCCGCAGTTCTTTCTGCATCCCGAGCCGGATGCGCGCCACGCCGTCGGAGATCCTGCGGGTGACGAACTCCTTCCCCCTGCGCGGGGACTCGTGGTTGAAGAGGATGCCGGAGACGCAGAACAGGGTGTAGCTTTCCCGGTAGTTCACCGTGATGTAATGCCCGTACACTTTCGCCACGCCGTACGGACTGCGCGGGTAGAACGGCGTTTTTTCGGTCTGCGGGATCTCCTGGACCTTCCCGAACATCTCGCTGCTGCTCGCCTGGTAGAACTTGATTTTCCTGTCGACCATCCGGACCGCGTCGAGGAGCCTCGTCACGCCGATCCCGGTGAACTCGCCGGTGAGCGTCGGCTGGTTCCACGACGCGGGGACGAACGACTGCGCGGCCAGGTTGTAGACTTCCTGGGGCTTCGAAACCTCAAGGGCCTCTATTAACGAAAGCTGGTCGAGGAGATCTCCCTGGAGGAGGGTGATCTTCGCGCGGATGTGCTCGATCCGCTCGAAGTTCTCGGAACTGGACCGGCGGACCATGCCGTACACTTTATACCCCTTCGCAAGGAGGAGGTCCGCCAGGTACGAGCCGTCCTGGCCGGTGACACCTGTGATAAGAGCGCGTTTCATAGTCTGTCCGGAATTAAAATTGTGAAGAATTGGGTGAAGCCAGCCACTCTTTCAGGGGCTGGGCGGCGGCGTCACGTTCCGACATGATCGGCGTTTCGAGAGGCCACCTGATGCCGATATCCGGATCGTTCCACCGGACGGCCGATTCGCATTTAGGGTTGTAGATGCCCGTGCACTTGTATTGCAAATCCACTTCGTCGGAAAGGGCGCAGAACCCGCGCGCGAACCCGGCCGGGGCCCAGAGGAGCCGGGGGTCGTCGGATGAGATCGTCATGCTGAAATACTGCCCGAGGGTCGGGGAATTTTTCCTGATGTCCACCGCCACGAGGAATGCCTTCCCCCTCACGACGTACATCATCTTCCCCATCGGCGGGTCCCACTGGAAATGCAGACCCCGCACCACGCCCATCCTGGACCTCGACCAGTTGTCCTGGACGAAGCTGGTCGGGAGTCCGAGGCCGGCGAACGTCTCCTTGTGAAAGAGCATCGAGAAGAAACCCCGGTTATCGGCGAAGAGCGTGGGTTTGACGACCACGACGTCGCCCCCGAGATGTTTCGATTCGATGCTGAATGCCATAAATTCGGTGTCAAAGATAGACAAAATCCGTGATAATTCCGACCGGTTGGGCCGGTCAGCGCGCGACTGCCGACAGCCGTTGCCGCGTCTTGGACCCGGGCAGGAACAAAAGATTTTTCGCAATCGTTAAAAGGATCGCGCCGAGGAACGAGAACGCGTAACCGTAAAACCTGCCGCCGGTCGGGGGTCCCCAGTTGCGATACGAGACACGGTGCATTTCCCAGATGTATGCCGGGATGAATTTCCGGTAGTTCTTGCCTGTTTTGGATTCCGCGTGAAGCCTCAGGTTCGCCAGCGGCTTCAGGATATAGAGAAACTCGTACTTCCTGGCCAGCCGGACGAAGAGGTCGAAGTCCATCGCATAATGGAGGTCCTCGTCGAGCATCCCGACATCGGCGAACACGGAGCGGCGGAAGAAGAACGCCGGCTGGACGAACTCGTATCGCCACCTCCAGTATTTAACCAGCCCCTCGAAGCTTACGTCGCGCGACCGGTACTCCCGGGTGACAGCGCCATTCCCATCGATCTCGTGGCCGTCGCCGTACACGACATGGACCCGGGGGTCGCGAAATTTCTCGGCGATCAGGCTAAAGACGCCCGGCTCGTAGGTATCATCGGAATTCAGCCAGCCGACGATATCGCCGGTGGCCATCGCCAGCCCCTTGTTGAAGGCCTGGGACTGTCCGCGGTCCGGCTCCGAGATCCACCGCAGGTGAGGATGGCGTTTCAGGATGTCGAGGGTGCCGTCGGTGGAGCCGCCGTCGACGACGATGTGCTCGACCGCGGGATACTGCTGGGCCAGGACGCTCCCGATGTTCGCATCAATGAAGCCGGCCTGGTTCAGGGACGTCGTGACGATCGAAATTTTAGGAAGAGACATCCTTCAGTCTGTTCCTGTGCCTGTCCTATTCCGGCGGTACCACTCGATGCTCTTCTTCAATCCCTCTTCGAACGTCATCTTCGCCCTGAAACCGAACTCTTTCTCGGCCCTCGAGACGTCGAGGCAGCGGCGCGGCTGGCCGTTGGGCTTCGTCGTATCCCACGTGATCTTCCCCTTGAACCCGACGTGGCCGGCGATGATCGAGACGAGCGACTTGATGCTGATTTCATTCCCCGAACCGAGGTTCACCGGGTCGGGCTTGTCGTAGTATTCGGTGGCCAGGACGATCCCCTCGGCGGCGTCGTCCACATAGAGGAATTCCCTCGTCGGCGAGCCGTCGCCCCACACCACTATTTCATCCTGCCGGGCGTCGAGCGCGTCGAAGCATTTTTTGATCAGCGCCGGGATGACGTGCGACGACTTCGGGTCGAAATTATCGGCCGGGCCGTAGAGGTTCACGGGGAGAAGGTAAATGGCGTTATAGCCGTACTGCTGTCGGTAGGCCTGCGCCTGGACGAGCATCATTTTCTTGGCGAGCCCGTAGGGCGCGTTCGTTTCTTCGGGATAACCGTTCCAGAGTTCGTCTTCTTTGAAGGGGATGTGGGCAAATTTTGGATAGGCGCAGATGGTGCCGAGGGCGACGAACTTCCCCACTTCATACCGTCTCGCATACTCCATCAACTCGATGCCCATCACGGCATTATCGTAGAAGAACGATCCCGGATTTTCCCTGTTCGCCCCGATTCCGCCTACGATGGCCGCGAGGTGGATGACGATATCGGGGCGGTGCTTTTCCAGGAGGATGACGATCTGGTCCCGGTCGCGCAGGTCGTATTCCTCTCGACGGGGAACGAAGACCGACCCGTAGCCTCGTTCCTGCAGTTTTCGGACAACAACTGAGCCCAGGAAGCCCGCACCGCCGGTGACCACTACCTTTTTGTTCATTTCATGCCCAATGTTGTGCGACGGAACGTGTCAATTTAATGCATATTCCGGACCTATCCAAGATCACAGACCCTCTCACAATTGCCTCATCCACCGATGAGTGACTCTGCAGGAATACCCAGCTCACGTTTGAGTTTTTTGACCATCCGTAGGTTCAGAGGGCGCTTTTTGTTGAATATTTCCGACGTCCTTCCGCTACCCCCGAATACCTTGTAGAGGTCGGTTCGTTCCAAGCCGAGCTGCTCCATCCGAAACTTGATCGCCTCAATCGGATCCGGGGCCTCGATGGGGAATTTCTCATCTTCGTATTTCTCGACGAGTATGGCAAGCACCTCGACGACCTGCCCGACATCGCCTTTGGGGTCGGCATCAATGTTGTCTTCCATGAACTTCACCGCCCTATTGTAGTCCGCCTCCGTTTTAATGGGGCGAAATAACTTTTTCATCGTCATCTGGCTCGATTCCATCGATCATACTCCTTGTGATTCCCCACGAATACAATAAAAAGCCAACCCCTTTTATACTCAATATTTACTGCGAGCCTATATTTGTTATGGCAGATATTGAAAACAACTGTTTTCTCACCAACAATACTGGCTTTCGGATATTCCCTTTTAATATCATGCGGAGTCTTCCACCCTGCCTTCGTTGCCTCAGAATACCAGGCCTTTAATTGCTGTTCGCTCTCCGGGTTTTCCCGGTAAAACACTTTGAGTGTTTTCCTTTTAAAGACTCTCACAGGTCAATATACCAAACTCCCAATTTGGGAGCAAGCGGTTTTTGGGGGATGGATGATACCGGTCATAACGGGGATTTCACGGAAAAACCTCTCCCTCAGCGTAACGAAAAGCACCCCCTACGTCAACCGGGTTTCCACCCAATATTGTTTTTCTACAAAAAAATGGTATTTTTAAAGTATTCCTTTAAAGGAGGGTACGAACTTGATCGGACATATCACCCTGATTCCTGCGTACATCGACCCCGGGACAGGGAGCCTTATTCTCCAGCTCGTTCTGGGCGGAATCGCCAGCGGATGGCTCGTGCTGAAGCTCTTCGGGAAGAAGATCTCTGCTTTTTTTGGCAAAAAGGAGAAGGACGAGACCCCCGGGGATAACTGAATATACCGGTCATGAGTCTTCGGTCCATACACTCCTGATGTCATCCAACCCGCCCCCCAGCCCGCCAATCCAGGTAGAATCCGGTTCGTTCCGTGACCGCCACGGCCGGGTGTACTATACACCCGAGGGCGTGGTCCGCGGGTTAAGCCAGAAATCCCTCGACGACTGGCGCCTCCTCAGCAAGACCAAATTCTTCGAAAAGTTCAGTTCCGCCGGAAGTCTCATCCGGACCGAGGAGATTCCCAATCCCGGCCTCGACGACCAGTGGGCCGGCTACCTGCGGCACGACACGGTACCGTTCATTTCCTACCCGTACGAGTGGAGTTTCGGGATGCTGAAGGACGCCGCGTTGCTGCAGTTAAAGCTCCTCGAAGCCGCACTCCAGGAAAACCTCATCCTTAAGGACTCCACGTCGTTCAATATCCAGTGGATGGGCACAAAGCCGGTCTTCATCGACATACCGTCGTTCGAACCGTACGTCCCGGGGTCTCCCTGGGCCGGGTACCTCCAGTTCTGCAAACTCTTCCTCTACCCCCTCCTGCTCCAGGTGCACAAGGACATTCCGTTCCACACCTGGATGCGGGGGAACATCGACGGGATCGAGCCGGGCGAGATCCGGCGGATGTTCAGCGCGAAGGATTTTATGAAGGCGGGCGTGCTGATGGACGTGGTGATGCAGGCGAAACTCCAGGAGAAGTACGCCGACAGCGACAAGAACATTCGCGGTGACATCCGCAAGACGGGGTTCAACACCGGGCTCATCCTCGCCAACGTCAGGCGGTTGATGGGGATCGTCGAGAAACTACAGTGGAAACGGGCCAAATCCACATGGTCCGATTACGCCAGGGTGAACAGCTACACCGACGCCGACATCGAACAGAAGGCTTCAATTGTTAGGAAGTTCGTGCACGAGAAGGACCGCTCGCTCGTGTGGGACCTCGGGTGCAACACCGGCCGATTCTCGAAGATCGCCGCCGAACGCTCGAAGGTGGTGGTAGCGATGGACAGTGATCATCTGGCCGTCGAGATGCTCTATCAGAGCGGGAAGAGTGAGAAGGATTCAAAGATCCTACCGCTGGTAATGAACCTGGCAAACACGTCGCCCGGCCTCGGGTGGCGCGGCAGGGAGCGGAAGGCGATCAACGACCGGGGCAAGCCCGAGCTTATCCTGGCCCTTGCGCTGATTCATCATATGGTGATCAGCGCGAACATCCCCCTGGCGGAGTGCATCGACTGGTTCGTCTCACTGGGGGGAGACCTCGTCATCGAGTTCGTGTCGAAGGACGACCCGATGGTGAAGAAACTGTTGTGCAACAAGGACGACCAGTATTCAGAGTACAACCGGGAGTTTCTCGAGAAGGAACTCCGCAGGCAGTACGCTTCGGTCGAGTGC
>DATDQD010000298.1:0-8998 GCA_035292425.1 Bacteroidota bacterium | reverse complement strand
AGCGCGTCGTAGCACCCGCGTATGGAGGAGTGTTTCGTCTTCTGCACCCACTTCACCGCGCTGGCCGAACTTTTCCTGCCGAGTTTCGGAAACTCGTCGAGTGAATAGACCAGGCAGACCCGCATGACGCCGACCGCGTCGGCGCTGCGGAACACCGCGCTCACGTTGTGGGGGTCGTGGATGTCCTCCAGGACGAGGGTCAGGTCGGGACGTCTCGCGGCGATGACCCGCCGAAATTTCTCTTTCCTCCGTTCGGTCATGGCGGATCTTCAGGGAGCATGAATGCGCGGCTGCGGCGGCGCCCGGACACCCGCCGGAAGCGGCGGGTGTTCCGCCTCGTGCCGCAATTGCAGCAGCGCGATGGCGGCGAGGACCATGACGGCGCCGGCGACCTGTACCGGCCCCGGCGTTTCGCCCACGAAGAAGGCGGCCGTCGCGATCGCCACGACCGGTTCGAAAGTCGCGGTGATGATCGCACGCGACGCGCTCAGGTGGCGTACGCCGCTGAAGTAGAGCGAGTGGGGGATCAGCACCGACATGACGGCGACCAGGAGCAGGACCCACCAGACATCGGCGCCGTACCCCGCGGCCGCGATGACCCAGGGCGGATTCACAAAAAGCCAGAAGACGGATGCGAAGATGAAGGACCAGATCACGCAGGTCCACACCTCGTATTTCCTCACCATTCGCATCAGCCACACGTTGGTGAATCCCCAGCAGAAGGCCGACCCGAGGCCGCCCGCGACCCCCGGGGCGCTCAGACGCACGACGCCTGCGTCGCCGCCGGCGATCGCGAGGAAACAGCCGGCGAGGGAGACCGCCGCAGCCCCGACCTTGACGGGCGTGAGCTTTTCCTCCCGGGTGGTCGCCGCCCAGACGAGCACCAGGACCGGGGCCAGGTACTGCATCAGGATGGCCGTTGCGACGTTGGTTTCCTGGATCGCGAAATAGTACGTGAAGTTCGAGCCGGCCACGCCGACGATCCCCAGCAGCGCAAAGTCGGGGAGGTCCCTGAGCGCGACGCGCAGCAGTCCCCGCCGGAAGATCAGGAAGACCGGGAGGAGGATCAGGCAGGAGAGCGTGATGCGCATCTGCACGAGCAGGAGCGTGTCGAAGCGGAGGGTGATCAGATACTTTGCCGCGGTGGCCGAAACGCCCCAGAAGATGGCCGCCCCGAGGATGAAGAAGTAGCCCCGGAGGGTGTTCATCGCGCGCCCGGATCGGCGCCGTGCCCCGACCTCGTTTCGTCCGCCTTCCGCCGGTAATATTCCTGCATCTCGTCGTTCCCGAGGATCTCGTAGAAGTAGACCAGCCTCTCGTAGAGCTCGCGCGGGTGGGCGACGTGCTCCGTGCCCGACCTGAGAAAATCGATCAGCCTCGAAATGGGGGGTATGTTCAGGTCGGGTTCGTAGCAGTCGGCGGCGCGCAGGTACGGGTCGACGATGTCCGGCCTCACGGAGGCGGCCTTCCGGTAATAGGAGAAGGTCAGTTCGTAGTTGTCGAGCATGGAATGGGTCGCCTCGAAGACTCGCGCGAGCCAGACGTAGATGTCGTAGGCGATCTCGCGCACTTCCTGCGCGAGTTTCTCCCCGAAGAGGCAGAGCTCGTCCGGGGAGAGCGACGGGTTCATGAAGAGGAGCCGGTAGAGGTCGATCTCGCGGACCTTCTGGCCGAGCGCGGCCTCGAACGCGTCGAAGATCTCGTTGAAGTCCGTGGAAAATTCGAACCGTCTTTTAATTTCGTCGACAGTCATCAGGGGTCCCGGGTATTCCTCAGGCGGCAGAAGGGATTGCGCGCTTCGGCAAGTCGGCAGCTACCGGAAAATAATATGAACAAATGGAGTGAAAATCAAGACCGGTCGGCCGGCCATTGCGGATTGCCGCGATTTTAACTATTATTCCCCCGGAAATCAGGAGGGAACATGGAACAGAACACGCAGTCGCAATCCGGCCCGGTCGAAATCACATCATTCGGCATGCGGGCCGTCAACGCTCTTACATCTCCCGGTGAACTCTACGCGGAAGTATCCGCGGCCCCGGTCCAGCTTTCATCCTGGCTCATCCCCTATCTCATCATGATAGCCCTCGTCGGGCTCATGATGTTTTCGATCACGAACAACCCCGCCCTCTTCGACCAGATCACACGCCAGCAGGCGGAGCAGATGCGGACAAAGATCGCCGAGGGTTCGATGACGCAGGAAGATGCGGATCGGGCGAAAGGATTCATCGAGAACAAGGCGCTGTTCCTCGCGTTCGGCATCGTTGGCGGCGTCCTGTTCATGAGCGTCATCATGTTCGGAGCACCCCTCGTGCTCTGGGCCGCGTCGAAGGGCGTGCTGAAATTCGGCGGGGGGTACAGGAAGATCCTGGAAATCTACGGGCTGGCCACCGTGATCGGCATCGTCGGCACGCTGGTATCGGCCATCATGATGAACATGATGGATTCGATGTACGCCCAGCCGGGCGGGGCCCTTCTGGTGAAGGACGTCTACGACGAGGCAAATTTCGGGCATAATTTCCTGGCCGCCATGAACGTGTTCGCCATCTGGCAGACGGCCGTGACCGGCATCGGGCTTTCCGCCGTTTCGGGAAAGAAAACCGTCCAGGGGATGGCGCTCGCCTTCGGTCTCTGGCTCGTCTACGTCGTGGTCGCCTCGTTCCTCGGCTGGGGAGCGCGCTGAAGCGCGCCGGCCTGTTCCAAACGGCGGTCAGGCTCCGGTCAGACGCCGGTCAGACGCCGGTCAGGCGGCGGTAATCGAACGGCCCGTTGAACACGAGCTCGCCGGCCGCGATCACTGCGTCCGACCCGTCGAACTCCTCCATCCCCGTAAAGATACTGAGGTCCCCCGCGTCGACGAGGCGCGGGGGTTCCTCGGAATGCGTGTCCACCTGCCGCGAAATCCCGAGGTCGGCCCGGTATGACGCACCGGACGACCGCACGGCGACGTTCCTGACGATCACGTCGTAGGCCCTCTTGCCGTTCGCGGGGAGGGTGTCGTAGGTTCGGGCGGACAACTCGCCGATGTCACCCTCCGCGATCCTCTCCAGCGCCGCCAGCAACGACACGAAGTTCACTTTACGGACGAGCATCTTGTCCGGGTCGCCCTTCGAGTGCCCCGATTCCACGAGTACGGTCCCGTATCCGCTCTTCTGAAAGGCATCGCCGAAGGCCCTCGGCTCGAAATCGTCGTCGTACCTGGCGATCCGCCCCGGCGCGAGCGGCGCGGCCGTATCGGCGATGAACGACGCGATCTTTTTCGCCGTGCTCCTCGAGGGGTTGTCGGAACGGATCGCGTCGAAGGCCGGGGCGAGGAGGGCGAGGGCGGTGATTTCCCGCGTGTCGCCCGTCGCGCTCAGTTCCTGGTCGTGCAGGTTGAACGAGAGCGCCGGTTTGAACCCGGCGGCGACCTGCGCGAGGAGGCGGCCTTCGGGCGTCCGGAGGGCGAGCGCGTCCCTGTTCATGTCGATCCCCTGCGCCGTCCGGCGCGCGCGCCTCTCCGCCCCGTCGGGGTTCAGCATCGGCAGGGCGAGGATCCTCAGCCGGGACAGGATCCCGCGCGTTGCCGGCCCGTCCGCCGTCGTTGCGAGATGCCGGAAGATGTCCCCGAGCGCGCGCGTCGCCGTGGATTCGTCGCCGTGCATCTGGGACCAGAGGAATACGCGGGTCGGGCCGCTGCCCGCCGAGACCGAGTAAATCGGGCGCCCTTCGAACGAGCGTCCGGCTTCGGCGATCGTCACGATCCCGTTCGATCCGGCGGATATTTTCCGGAGAACGGGGTGGAACATCCCCGGCGTGAGATGCAGGGGAGCGAATTCGGGGACGTTGCAGCGGTCGAATGCGGCGGAGAGACGCGCGGGTCTTTCGCCGGCGCCGATGCGCGGGGATGGCAGGATAGAATTGATAGAAATGATAAAGTTGATAAAATTATTATGTCAAGTTCAACGCCCTCGGCGCAATATACGAATTTCCACCGTTCTGCCCCCGGGACCCTTCCTTGCTTAACCGCGCGCTTCTTCGTATATTTTCCCACCCCTTCACCCGTCCTTTGCCGTTTTCCCATGGCCAAAAAAGAAGAAATCAAATATCACGATCGTTCGGACGTGTCCGTCGCGGACGTGCCGGGGAAACTCCCGGTCATTCCGCTGCGCGACGTCGTGGTCTTCCCTTCGATGGTCTACCCGGTCCTGATCGGGAGGGATTCCTCGCTGAGGGCGGCATCGCATGCCTGGGAACAGCACAAGTTCGTCTTCCTCGCGACGCAGAAGAACGCCGCGGTCGAGGACCCTGGCCCGGACCAGCTTCACAGCCACGGCAGCGTCGCGAAAATCGTCCAGATCGTCAAACTGCCGAACGGACTGATGAAGGTCCTGGTGGACGGGATCTTCCGGTCGTCGGCGAATTCGTTCGTATACAACGGGCAGTTCCTCGAGGCGGACGTGGAGGTCACCGGCCACGCCTTTGAAATGACGCAGGAAATCGACGCGCTCGGCCGACACACGGCGGCGCTGTTCGCCGAGTACGTGCACCTCAACAGGAACCTCCCGGGCGAGGTGCTCCTGTCGTACGAAAAAATCGCCGACCCCTCCCGCCGGCTCTATTTCATCGCGGCGAACCTGACCGTGGGGGTGGAAGTCAGGCAGAAGATCCTCCAGTACCCGGGCGTCAGGGACCAGCTGTTCGAGCTGGCGAAGATCCTCACCACCGAGCTGGACGTCCTCCGGATCGAGAAGGATATCGACACCAAGGTCCACGACTCCATCCAGAAGGCGCAGAAGAAATTCCTGCTCCAGGAGCAGATCCGGGTGCTGCAGGACGAGCTCGGCGCCGACGACGTCCTGTCGCCCGAACTCGAAAAACTCAAAAAGCAAATCCAGGCCGCGCACCTGCCCGCAGTGGTGAAGGAGAAGGCGATGGAGGAGTTCGCGAAACTCCGGAAAACGCCTTCGCAGTCCCCCGAGTTCGGAGTGGGGAGGAACTACCTCGACTGGATGGTAAACGTCCCGTGGTACAGGAGAACGAAGGACAACCTCGACGTCCGGCACGTGGAGACAATCCTCAATGAGGACCACTTCGGACTGGAGAAGCCGAAGCAGCGGATCCTCGAACACATCGCCGTCCTCAACCTCGTGAAGGAGATGAAGGGGCAGATTCTCTGCTTCGTCGGTCCGCCCGGCGTGGGGAAGACATCCCTCGGAAAATCGATCGCCCGGGCCCTCGGCAGGAAGTTCGTGCGCATCTCCCTCGGGGGCGTCCGCGACGAGGCCGAGATCCACGGACACCGCCGGACGTACATCGGCTCGATGCCGGGGAAACTGATCCAGTCGATGAAGCGGGCGGGGGTGGTCAACCCGGTCATCCTGATGGACGAGGTGGACAAGATGTCGATGGATTTCCGGGGAGACCCGGCCTCGGCGCTCCTCGAGGTCCTCGACCCGGAGCAGAACGTCTCCTTCAACGACCATTACCTCGACGTGGACTACGACCTGTCGCGGGTTATGTTCATCACGACGGCAAATGTCCGGTACAACATCCCCCTGCCGCTGCAGGACCGGATGGAAATCATCGAACTCCCCGGCTACCTCGATTTCGACAAGACTGAAATTGCGAAGCGTCATATTATTCCGAAACAGCTCGCCGAGCACGGCCTGAAACCCTCCGACGTCGGGATCACCGACGAAGCCATTATCAGAATCATCCGGGAATACACCCGCGAGGCCGGCGTGAGGAACCTGGAGCGGGAGATCGCCTCGGTCTGCCGCAAGGTGGCCAAGGAGATCGTCGTCGGATGGAGGAAGAACGGGAAGGGCGCGAAGGGGGCAAAGGGCGCCAGGGGGTCGAAGAACCCGGGAGATAAAAAGGTGGCCGTCGACCCGAAAAAAATTGAGACATACCTCGGCGTGCCCCGCTTCCGGAGCCGCATTGCCGAAACGCGGCGGCGGGTGGGATCGGTGACCGGGCTGGCCTGGACGAGCGTGGGAGGGGACATCCTGTCAGTCGACGTGACCATTATGGACGGGCCGGAAAAGCTGACCCTCACGGGACAGCTCGGCGAAGTGATGAAGGAATCCGCGCAGGCGGCCCTGAGTTATATCCGCTCCAACGCGAAGCCGCTCGGCGTGCCGGTCCACTTCTCCTCGAAAAAGGAAATCCACATCCATCTTCCCGAGGGCGCCATCCCGAAAGACGGCCCCTCGGCGGGGATCACCATGGCGATGGCGATGATCTCCGCCGCGTCAAACCGCCCCGCCCGCACCGACGTCGCGATGACCGGCGAAATTACGCTGAGGGGAAACGTCCTGGCGATCGGGGGCCTGAACGAAAAGCTCCTCGCGGCCCGGCGCAACGGGATTCGGACGATCCTGATCCCGAAGGAGAACGAGAAGGACCTCCCCGAGATCCCCGCCCGCGTGAAGGAGGGCCTCAAAATCGTCCCCGTCGAAAAAATCGAGGACGCGATCCCCTGGGTGTTCGGGAAATAGTCCCCGGAAACCGCCCCGTCCTCTTGAAATTCCGGGGCGTAACGTTTATATTGACCGGACGCGCATGACCGAGAAAAAGCATACCGCCGACGCCCCCCATCTGGCCACCGCCCGCAAATGGCGGCCCCAGGTCTTCGGGGACATCGTCGGCCAGTCCCACATCACGACCACGCTGCGCAACGCCGTGGCCGCCGGCCGGATCGGCCACGCCTACCTGTTCAGCGGCCCGAGGGGCGTCGGAAAGACCACCACCGCGAGGATCCTCGCCAAAGCGATCAACTGCCTCCATCCGAGGGATTCCGATCCCGACAACGCCTGCGAGAATTGTATTGAGATCACCGAGGGACGGAGCGTCAACGTGTTCGAGATCGACGGCGCGTCGAACCGGGGCGTGGACGAAATCCGCAACCTGAGGGAGGCGGTCCGGTACGGGCCCGGGAAGGGGAAGTACAAGGTCTACATCATCGACGAAGTCCACATGCTCACCAATGTGGCCTTCAACGCCCTCCTGAAAACACTGGAAGAGCCCCCCTCCTACATCGTTTTCATCTTCGCCACGACCGAGGAGCACAGGGTGCCGCCGACGATCCTCTCGCGGTGCCAGCGTTTCGAGTTCCGCAGGATCGCCGCCGCCGAAATCGTCTCCAGCATCGCGGCCATCGCGAAAACGGAAAAAATCGACATGGACGACGCCGCGCTGGACCTGATCGCCAGGAGGGCCGACGGTTCGCTGCGCGATTCCCAGAGCATCTTCGACCAGGTCGTCTCCTTCTGCGGCGGGAAGATCACGGTGGAGGACGTGCGCTCGCTCCTGAAAATCGTCGACGACGAGTTCTATTTCCGCGTGACCGGGGCGGTCGCGTTGAAGGACGCCGGCGCCGGATTCCGGATCGTGGACGATGTCTCGCGCTCGGGATTCGACCTGCGCGAATTCGCGGGAGGCCTCGCCGATCATTTCCGCAACCTGCTCGTCGTCCGCTCCACCGGCGACACCGGCCTCGTGGACGGTTCGGAACGGATCAGGAAACGGTACGCCGAAACGGCGAAGGATTTCTCAGAGGCGGACCTCCTCCGGCTGATGAAGCTGGCCTCCGACACCGAGGCGGCGATGCGCTGGAGCCAGCAGCCCCGGCTGAAACTCGAGCTCGCGCTGCAGCTGATGGTCTCGATGGACGCCAGCGTGGAGATCGGGCGGCTGATTGCGGGGATTGACGAGTTAAAAAAAAAGGTTGAAGCCGCCGGGCCTGCCCGTTTGGCGGCCCCCGTCATGGCGTTGACAGAGAAATCGCCTGCGCCGTTCCGCGGCACGGTGAAGGCGACTCAGCCCACGCTCCGCCCCGACCAGGTCGTCACGCCGGCAACCGCGGCGGTTCCCGTCATCGCCACGCTCATCCCCGCGGCTGTTGTCGGCGACTGGGCCCGGAACTGGCAGGATATCGTCGAACAGGTCCGCAGGGAAAAAATCGCCATCGGGTCGATGCTCGCCGAAACCAGCTTCCACGCGGCGAACGGGAACAGCATCAGCATCGCCTGCCCCGACGATTTTCACGCCGACGTCCTGAAACGCAACAGGCAATACATCTCGGCGCTCGCCGAACGGATTTACGGCGCGCGGTTCCAGTTCGACTCGATCCTTGAGGCGATGCCCGCCCGGGGTTCCGCGGGGGACGGTGTCGGAGGCCGGAACCGGGGCGCCGACCGCCTGAAGGACAATCCCGTCGTCCTGGCCCTGGTCCGTGAATTCGGCGCGGAAGAGATCCATTGAAGCGACGGGGGAACTTATTGTCCCGATTTTCAATTAGTATTGCATGGTGAACGGCGACGCTGATCATAACATCCCGGGTCGCGTGTTGCCGGTGTCCGGGTTCCCCCCCGCGCTCGCGCTCATCTACAGGCTAATCTTCGGGCTATTTTTCGTGCTCATCTTCGCGCTCCTTTCGCCGGCGAGACTCGACGCCTCTTCTGGTAATTCTTCCGGGAAGTACGCCGGGGAGTTCATGGCGATCGGCGTGGGGGGGAGGGCCCTGGCGCTCGGCGGCGCCTCGGTGGCCCTCGCCGGCGACGTGACGGCCGGCTACTGGAACCCCGCGGGCCTTTCCCGTCTCTCCTATCCTCAGGTCGGCCTGATGCACGACGAGCGGTTCGCCGGGCTCGTGAACTACGACTACGGCGCCGCGGCCATGCCGCTCGGCAGCAATTCCACGGTCGGCCTCGGGGTGATCCGTCTCGGGGTCGACAACATTCCGGATACGAGGAACGCCGGCATCGACGCCTCCGGCAACCCCCTGCCCCCCGATCAGTGGCAGAACTTCGCGGGGATCGACCCCTCGAGGGTCACCTGGTACAACTCGGCGGACTGGGCCGTCTATTTTTCCTACGCGAAGAAGGCGAACGACGCGCTCAGCTACGGGGCCAACATCAAGTTCATCCGGAGGGAGAACGGGGGGGCGTCGGCGACGGGTGTCGGGTTCGACGTGGGCGCGATGTATGCCATCGACCGGCTCACCCTCGGTGCGAAC
>DATDQD010000297.1:0-2597 GCA_035292425.1 Bacteroidota bacterium | reverse complement strand
GCCGAGCTGGTGGGAGGCGATAAGGTTGACGCCTTCGCGATCGCCACCGGATATCAGAACCCCCACTTCGTCGATCCCAAGCCGAGTTTCATCATGAAACTCTCCAGGGCCGACCTCTTCATCACCTCAGGTCTCGATCTCGAAACTGGTTGGGTTCCCTCCCTCCTGCAGAGCTCGAGAAACGGGAATATTCAGCCTGGCGGAGACGGTTACGTGGATGCCTCCGCGGGTATCGCCCTCCTGCAGGTGCCGTCGTCAAGTGACCGTGCCCAGGGAGACATTCACGTCTACGGGAATCCACACTACTGGATGGATCCGCTCCGCGGAAAGAAGATCGCGAAAAACATATACGAAAAACTCGTGAAAATATCTCCGGAAAACCGGGAATACTTCAACGCAAACCTGAAGCGTTTCGAAGAGGAAATCGACAAGAAGACCGCCGAATGGGTAAAGAAACTCTCCTCACTGCGGGGTGTTCCGGTCATCGCCTATCATAACGAGTGGCCATACATGGAAGAGCGGTTCGGCTTCACCATCGAGGATTTCCTGGAGCCCAAACCCGGCATTCCCCCCACTCCGAGCCAGCTGATGAAGGTTATTTCCTCAGTAAAGTCAAAAAAGATCCCCATCATCATCACATCCCCCTATTTTACGCTTGACGCCGCCGAGCTGGTCTCCCGCCAGACCGGGGGGATACAGGTCGCCGTGCTCGCGACATCGGTCGGGGCGTTCGACGGCGTCAATAACTTTTACGATCTTTTTGACTATAACGTTGGCGTCCTTCTGAAAGCCCTGTCCCCGGCGTCCGCGCACTGAACAACGGAGGAGTGTATGCTCGAGTTTTTTTCTGAATCGTTTGTCCTGAACGCCCTCAAGGCGAGTCTGATCGTCGGGATCTTTCTTTCATACCTCGGAGTCCACGTCGTGGGGAGGGGGATCGTGTTTGTCGACCTCGCTCTGGGCCAGATCTCGATGCTCGGGATCGCCATCGCCAATTACTTCGGTTATGATGCCACACTGTTTTCGCTCGCATTGACCATGGTTGCGGCATTTTTTCTCTCCCTGATCAACATCCGGGACAAAAGGCTCAAGCAGGAGGCTGTGATTGGAATTATCTACGCGGTCGCATCGGCGGCCACGGTCCTCCTGATCGCGAAATCCCCCCACGGCGATTCCGACATCAGCGAAGTGCTGTTCGGCAGCCTGTTCACGGTGAGCACGGAAAGCCTCACGATGATGGCCATCCTCTTCGGCCTTCTCGGCATCGTCCATTTCCTTTTCAGGAAGAAGTTTTTCGAGTTGACCGAGAGCATCGAAGAAGATTCGACGCGGCGGCCGGGGGTGTTCAAGATCTGGAATTTTCTCTTTTTCCTTTCGATCGGGGTCTCGATCGTTTTCGCCGTGCGGGCGGGGGGTGTCATTCCGGTGTTCTCTTACCTCATCATCCCCCCGGTCTCGGCGATCATGGTGGCGAGATCGAGGGTGGCGGTGGTGGTCCTCGCGATTGTCGCGAGCGTGCTCGGGTCAGTGCTGGGCCTCATCTTCGCGCTGCAGTTCGACTTTCCGGCGGGGTCCTCGATCGTGGCGATGCTCGGGCTGGTCTTCGTCGCCTTCTCGGTGCTCCGGTTCATGCTCCGTCCCCGTCGGTGATCTCTCGCCGGCCGCTCACCGGAGGATCGTCACTCTGCCTTCTTCTCCCGCCGATCGGCGCGGAGGGAATTCCCCTGAACGAATATCCCCAGGAGCAGGAGCCCGACGAAGAGTGCCTGTCCGGCCGGACCGCCCAGGCCGCTCTGGTACGTCATGAGGACAGAGCCCGTCAGGGTGGTAACGATGACCAGGGCCCAGTCGAGCAGGAGGAGAAACAGGATCGCGCCGGCAGTCCCGCCCATGAGAAAGAGCAGAACCGGCGATGAGACAGGTGAAATCCCGGTCGCATCGCTGAAGTAGAGCAGGAGCACTCCCCCGCCGCAAAATCCTCCGAAGATCCATGCCGCCTTGTGAAGGGCGAATGCCAGCAATGACCCGACCGTTCCGAATAACAGAGCGAAAAGAAGGGAACGCCAATCATGAGCGGTGCCGAGAAACGATGTAAACAGGTACAGGCCTCCCAGGAAACCGAGGATGCCGATCGAGATCAGATAGACGCGCCTCCCGAGAAAGACCAGGATCAGGCCTATCACGAGGAGGAGGGCGTTTAATTTATCGGGAAATACCAAGGAGGGAATATCGTGGTTTTGACGCGATGGCCGATGGTGAACGCGGCGGAGCCAGCCGCCTTCATTCGAAAATCCTGGGGGTTCCCGGCGCGAGCTCCGCGACGCTCCCCTTCCGCCCCGCCGGCAGGTGTCCGATCAATTCGCCGGGAGTGCCGCGCAGGGGGGGAAACGTTCCGTAGTGCATTCCGATGATCCAGCGGGGTTCGAGAAAGCTCACGGCGAGGGCCGCTTCGCGCGGTCCCATCGTGTAGAGCCCTCCGATGGGCAGGATGGCGATCTCCGGCCTGTGAAGTTCCCGTATCAATTTCATGTCCCCGAAGACATCCGTGTCGCCGGCGTGATACACCCGCGGGTGGCCCGCGAACGAGATGACGAATC
>DATDQD010000296.1:0-4674 GCA_035292425.1 Bacteroidota bacterium | reverse complement strand
GCCGCCCGTTGCGGATCAATGGCCGCCGTACTGGGCGATTACGCGAAGCGGCCGCTGGAAGCCGTCCCGCGTAGGGTGACTTCGATCGCGCCCGGCGGGTCGGCTCGGAAGGCGGCCGTCGAACCAGGTCGAAATGTTCCTGATAACGAGGCAATTGCGCCGAACCGCGACTGTTGGAAGTGGAGGGAGATATGACATACGAAACGCTGCATTTCGAGGTCATGGACGGGATTGCCCTGATCACGTTTAATCGGCCCCACGTGCTCAACGCCTTCAACATGCAGATGTTGCACGAGCTGATCGACGCCATGGAAGAGTGCCAACGGGACAAGAACATCCGTGTCGTTGTCTTCCGCGGAGCGGGCGAGAAGGCCTTCAGCGCCGGCGCGGACATCGCGGAGATGAAGGACAACGGTCCGTTTGAGCAACTGGCCGATAACCGTGTCTGGATCCGGTTCTTTTCCCTTGTCGAGAACATCCGCAAGCCGATGATCGCGTCGGTCCACGGGTATGCACCCGGTGGGGGGACGGAGCTGAGCCTCTGCTGCGACATCGTGATTGCCAGCGAGGACGCCAAGTTCGCGCTGACTGAGATCAAGATCGGTGTCATTCCCGGGGCGGGCGCGACGGTCCGCCTGCCTCGGTGGGTCGGCAAGGCCAAGGCGATGGAGATGTTGATGACCGGTGATTTCATCGACGCGGCCGAGGCTCACCGGATCGGCTTGATCAATAAGGTTGTTCCCAGGGCGGAGCTGGAGTCGGCCACGCTCGAGATGGCCCGTAAACTGGCGAGCCGGTCGCCGCTGGCCCTGGCGGCGGCCAAAGCCGCCGTGAACATAGGCGCGGAGATGGACCGGGACAGGGGTATCGAATACGCCCTGAATGAATTTCTGATCCTATTTTCTTCCACAGACCAGAAGGAGGGATTGAAGGCTTATCTCGAGAAAAGACCCCCTACATTCAGGGGTATGTGAGATTTGGACGGCGGGAGTTAACGGCAATAGGGTCATCTGCGTAAAGGAGGTATGGGAAAATTGCCTGACGAAATGAAAGAGAAAATATTGAACGCGGCAGTAGGCCTGTTTAGAGACAAGGGTTACATGAAGACTTCAATGGACGATATTGCCCATGCTGTTGGATTAACGAAAGGCGGTATTTATTACTACGTTAAAAAGAAAGAGCATCTCCTGGTTGAGATGCACTACAAGATAGTGGATACATTTCTTCATAAGTTCGCAGTTGCCTTAGAATCTGAGTCCGATTTTTCAATGAAGATATATTCCTGGGTCAAGACTCATGTGGCAATCATGCATGATTTTGAGCCATACATAAAAATCTATTTTAAGGAATTGGATAACATTCCAGAAAAGGAATCCATTGCCATACAAAAGAAGAGCAATGCGGCACAACTCATGCTCCGAAATGTCATCGTCGAGGGAATCGAGAAGAAACAGGTGCGGAGCGACATCGATCCTCAAATCGCAAGCTTCCTGATATTGGGGATGCTCAATTGGATCCCTCAATGGTATCGACCGACTGGACCGCGGACGGTCTCGGAAATTGCCGACCACGTGAACAAGATCCTGAACTCTGGAATCGTGGACGCCGACCATCTACGGAAAAGAGAAAAGTCCGAAGGGAAACATGAGGTATTCGACACCTCGAATGAAAGGAATGGTGAACTTGATCAGAAGGTTTGAATAGATGCCAGCCGAGCTTTTCAAGAGCTATAGACTCCCGAAAATGGGAGGGACGGAGCGTACTCCGGAAGCAGTTCGAGCTGGGGAACAGATGCGCGTTAAAAGGGGGAGGCGTTGAGGGAGATCAAGTTCTGGCAGGCTTTCCGGGAAACGCTGTTCGAAGAGATGCGCAGGGATCCGACGATTGTCTATTTCGGCGAGGACGCCGGACCCAATGTTGGCGGTCCGTTTGCTCTCTCCAAGGGACTTTACGAAGAGTTTGGGCCGAATCGGGTTTTCGAAACGCCTGACAGCGAAGGGGCCTTTGTCGGAGTGGCGATCGGGCTGGCCGCAACGGGATATCGTCCGATTGTCGACATCATGGCCATAGATTTCACAACCGTTGCCATGGATCAGATCGTGAACACTGCGGCCAAGATTCGATATATGAGCGGGGGTCAGATCAAGCGACTTCCGCTGGTCATCCACACCCTATCCGGTGCCGGTAACCGGGGGGGCGCGCAGCATTCACAAAGCCTGGAAGCGTGGTTTGTGAACATCCCGGGGCTGAAAATGGTAGCGCCGTCCAATCCTTACGATCTAAAGGGGATCATGAAGAGCGCCATCCGTGATGACAACCCGGTGATCGTCATGAAGCACAAGGCGATGTTGGGAATGAAAGGAGAAGTTCCGGAGGAAGATTATTCGATCCCGTTGGGTCATGCCGTCGTCAAGCGGGAGGGGAAGGATGTCACCGTTGTTGCCGTTTCCAACATGGTCAACGTTTCGTTGAAGGCCGCGTCGACTCTACAGAAGGAAGGTATCGAAGTCGAAGTGATCGATCCTTTGACACTGAGCCCTCTGGATGAGGTAACCATAGTCGCCTCCGTCAAGAAGACCGGTCGCCTGGTCACTGTTCACGAGGCATGGAAGCCGTGCGGGATGGGCGCGGAAATCGCGTCGGTGGTGTTTGAGAAGTGTTTCGACTTTTTGCAGGCTCCGCTTGAGCGCGTCGCTGCCAGTTTCAATCCCATGCCGTATAACCCAGGGATGGAGGACTATTCGCTTCCCAATGCAGGTAGTGTCGCCAAAGCGGTCCGCAGGGTCATGGAGACGTAATGCCGAAAATAGTAAGGACAGAGGGAGCGTAGGGTGGCTATTGAGATAAGGATGCCCAAACTTGGCATGACCATGGAAGAAGGGAAGGTGCTCGCGTGGACGAAGAAGGAAAAGGAGCGGGTCGATAAGGGAGAGGTATTGCTGACGGTCGAATCGGACAAGGTGACGTTCGAGGTGGAATCACCTGGGGCGGGAATTCTCGCGATCCTGGTCGAACAGGGGGAGGGGATACCGGTCACGACGTTGCTCGGCCTGTTGGCGGAGTCGGAGGATGAATATCTTACGACCCGAAACAACATTCCTGCCTCGGGAACTGCTACGGCGCATCGGCAGGTGCCTCAGGTTGCGGGCGAAAGGACGGAGAAGGAAGTCCTTTCCCCGATTCCTCCGAGTGAGGTCCGGGCGACCCCCGCCGCCCGGGAGCTGGCGAGGCAAAGGGGTGTTTGCCTTTCCGACGTCGCCGGGACCGGCCCGCAGGGGAGGATTACGAGGGAGGATATTCTCAAGATCATCGAAATCTCTGCCTCATCCGGTTCGGCGACAATAGCGCCGACTGTCCCGCCGGACACGGCGGCCCCGGAACGGAAGCGTCTCCTCAAAGAAGAATCGATGAGCAGCATGCGCGTGGCCATCACACGGCGGATGATGCAGAGTCTCCTGACATCTGCCCAGATGACCGTTCACACCGAGTGGGATGTCACCTCGCTATTGGGTCTGCGGGCCGAAATCAACCGATCGGAAGAGCGGAATTTGTACCGGGCAACGATACCGGGGTTGCTCGTCGCGCTGGTTGTCAGAATGCTGAAGGAAATGCCGGTATTCAACGCCACGGTGGACGGAGACAGGGTCATCTATTGGGAGGACGTCAATGTCGGCGTGGCCGTAGCTTTGCCGGACGGCCTCGTCGTGCCGGTGATTCACGGCGCAGACAGGAAGTCGGTTTCGGAGATTCACACCACTTTGGCGGATCTCGTGAATCGGGCGCACCAGAAAAAACTTCTGGCTGAGGACATATCCGACGGGACTTTTACAATCAGCAATTTCGGGAGCCACGGGGGCGATTGGATAACGGTCATTCTGAACCCGCCCGAGGTAGCGATCCTTGGCATCGGCGAAATCTGTCGCAAGCCGGTCGTCCGAGATGATCGGATCGTCATTCGCCAGATGATGCCGGTGAGCCTGACGGTGGACCATCGGATCGTAGACGGGGCGGTTGCCGGCACGTTTTGCCGGAGAATGAAAGAACTGGTGGAAAATACGAGCCTAGCCTGGCCCGAGGGTGCCCTCCCATGACCGGGGCGCGGCCGAATCTCGGGAAGGGACGAATCAACAGCATTGTCGTCATCGGAGGCGGTCCCGGCGGATACCCGGCGGCAATAAGAGCCGCCCAGTTGGGAGCCGACGTCGTCCTGGTGGAGAAGGGGCGAATCGGAGGCACCTGTCTTCACCGCGGCTGCATCCCCACTAAATTTCTCCTCAAGGCGGCAAGGGAGTATATGGATCATCTCCGGCTGCATGAGGAGGCAGGCGAACGAATTCCCGGTCCTGATCGCGTACGGATCGCGAGTCGTATGGGGCAGGTTGTCGAGCACCTGGCGATGGGAACTTCATCCTTGCTGGGGAAAAACGGAGTGAGGGTCGTCGCAGGTACGGCTTCCTTCGTCGAACCGGGCGTAGTGCGCATCTCCGAGAGCGGCGAGTTATTGCGTGGGTCCTCTATTATCGTCGCTACGGGTGCAGGTCCTTCTCGTCTGCCGCTGGACGGGGCGGATCTTCCGGGAGTTGTCGACAGTGACGGGATACTGGCCCTGGACATGATTCCCCAGACCCTTGCGATCATCGGGGGCGGCGTCGTGGGCATCGAGTTCGCACAGAT
>DATDQD010000295.1:0-7290 GCA_035292425.1 Bacteroidota bacterium | reverse complement strand
ACGTCCACGCTGGTCGCCTGGAGCACCGGCACCAACGAATTCATCGTCCCGACGCTGAAGCTCGGCGGGGCGTACGCGTTCGAAGTGGGCGGGAGCCGCCTCACGCCGGTGGCGGACGCCGACGTGCGCTTCGAGGGGCGGGGATCCTCGGCGAACCTGAACGCCGGGCCCGTGAGTTTCGATTTCCACGCCGGCCTGGAGTTTTCGTTCAGGGAAATCGCCGCGCTGCGCGTGGGGTACACCGACATCGGTTCGCTGAGCATGGGGGCGGGCGTCAAACTTCCGAAGATCGACATCGATTACTCCTTCTCGAAATTCGACGACACCGACCAGCTCGGCAACACCCACCGGATTTCGATCCTGTTCACCCTCGAGGCCGAACGATTCCTGAGGCCGGGAAGCTGAAAACATTCGTCCGGTCCTTTCTGCTCCTTCTCCCCGGGGCGGTTTTCTTCTCATGCGGTTCCCCCGTCCGGTATTCAGATTCTATTCCGCTCTCCGGCGTCATCTTCCGCATCAGGCACGGCAACATCTCGGGGGCCATCCCGGAGGGATGGACGGCGCTGAACCCCCGGTCCCGCGACGATTCCACGGCGGCGCTGACCCTCTCGGAGGGGGACAGTCTCCGGATCGTCTTCAGGCCGGTCACCCTCGACTCGTCCGCTGCCGCGTTCTTTTCGAAGCACGGCATGGCAGGCCTCGCCGCGCTGACCCGGACCCTCCACGATTCATCGGCCGGGACGGGGCGCGAAGGGATCGAGCGGTTTTCGTCGGGGTCCAGGGAATATGCCGCGTACGAGGTGGTGACGGAGGGGAAGAGGATGAGGGTGGTGGTGTTCTCGGCGGGGGGGTATTATTACGAATGCGAGGCCTGGCCCGTCCGGCCGCCGGCGGGCGCCGGGTTGTACGACCGGCTCTTCTCGGCGCAGCAGACCGTGCTGCGTTCGTTGCGCTGAATAGCCGATCATTTGCCGCCTGATTTGAGCACCGGATTACCGCATTTCTTGCGTCTGAGTAGTTGAATCGGTATACTTGATGACAATGTTATCACATTTCCCCAAAAACATCGTCCTTTTTTCCGGGAGCCTCCTCCTGGTTCTTGTCATTGCCTCTTTATTCTGGTGCGGGGACACGGACTGTTTTACAGCCGGCAGCGACGAGTCATGCTGTTCACTGGGGTGCGCATTGCTGAAGTCGCATAATCCTGCCGGAGAGCAAAAAACCAATACCTCCAGTGGAACCGAGTGTTCATGCGTCTGTCACCTCCAGACCATGATCTCTCGTGTCACCGCTGGAACCGCATACCATTGTGTACAGACTCTGCCGATTTTATTCACAATTTTTCCCCCGTCAACTACCAAGCATCTCGTTTTTCGCCCTCCGATCGCCGCCTGACCCACACGCTGCACCCGTGAATCGACGGTAGACTACACCGCCCGGTTCGTTCCCGCACGTTCAATCTGCATAGTCGAGGTACGCTTTGAAGACACTTATTCGAATGCTGGTGCCCGCGATTTTCCTCTTGTGCGCAGCGGTGACCGCCCAGCAACCGGTTCAGCTCTCGCTCGCGGAGGCGATCACCCTTGCGCTCCGGAACAACGACCAGGTGATTACCGCGCAACGGGAGGTCGACGCGGCATCGGCGAGGATTCTCCAGGCCGGCAGGATTCCAAATCCGGAGATTGAAGTGAGCTGGGGCGAGGCCCCTTCATTCTTCAAGATCGGGGAAGCCGACGAAATAGACATCTCATTCCGGCAGGAGATCGAGTTCCCGGCCAGGCGAAGCGCCCGCATCGACGTCGCCGAACAAGACCGAAGAATTGCGGAGCTTCGACTCGACCGGATCAGGACGATTCAAACGGCGGCGGTCAGGAAAGCCTATTACGGGATTCTGATCACGCAGAGTACCATCCGGAGCCTCGACGAACAATCGATCCTCGTCCAGGATTTTTTCGACCTGACCGGAAATAAGC
Organism: Bacteroidota bacterium; assembly: GCA_035292425.1. Classification (GTDB taxonomy): domain Bacteria; phylum Bacteroidota; class Ignavibacteria; order UBA10030; family SZUA-254; genus SZUA-254. Next base: position 5,317 of record DATDQD010000295.1, on the reverse strand, counting down.
TCAGCACCGGCGCGGGAAGCTATCTCGATGTCATTCGCACGAAAGTCGAGCTTACCCGACTGGGGAACGAAATCCTCGAAGCTATGCGGGATGAGAAGGATAAAAGCAGGACATTCAACATCCTGTTGGGACAGGAACCCGATACCCCCTTCACCCTGACCGATACCCTCGTTCGGCAGCCGACGCCGGTAAACAGGGATAGTGTTTCGAACGAACTTCCCCGGAGAAGCTCGCTTCTCGAGGCGTCCCGCACATCCGTAGAGCGCCAGAAGCGCCAGTTGGATCTCGCCCGGTCGGGTTACCTCCCCGATTTTACCCTTTCACTCTCGGGCCAGCGACGGTCGGAGGAACCGCCGTTCGATGCCAACGGATTTAACGGTACGACCACTCGTGGTGTCGGCCTTTCCCTCGCGGTCTCCGTACCCCTCTGGTTCTGGCAGGAACCGGCCGGCAGGATTCACGAAGCGGCTGCCCACTCCTCGATTGCCGGGGTCGAATACGCCGCCACAGCGCGGAGAGTGCGTTCGAGCGTCGGAACCGCCCTGGGCATGGTTGAGGCCGCCGAGAACCAGGTCAACGCCTTCAACCGGACGCTCCTTGCCGACCTCGGGGACATCATGTCCACAGCCGTCGATCACTACCGGAATAACCGGATCGACGTGATGAACCTGCTGGACGTCTACCGGACATACAGAACCGCCCTGGTCGAATACAACCGGGCCCTCCTGAATTACTGGAACAGCCGCGCCAACCTCGACGCGTCGGCCGAGCTGCCCCTATCCACCGTCAATGATTGATATGGAGATCCGTATGAAGTCTATGAGAATTAAACTCAATATGATCACCGCGCTGATCGCGCTCGGCCTCCTGGCCGGATGCGAAGGGAAGCCCGTCACGGATGACGCTGCGGCTCACGAGTCGCATGATGACGCAGGCGGAGAAGAGACGATCGTGCATCTGGACAAACACAAGGTTTTCCATGCCGGGATCAGGGTCGATTCCGTCCGGAAGAAATCCCTCCCGATACCGCTCTCCCTCCCCGGCCGGGTCGCCTTCAACGAGCGGATGAGAGCCCATATCACTGCCCGCGTCGGCGGAAGGGTCGATACGATCCGGGCTTACGTAAACGACGACGTCGATTCCGGTGAACAGCTTCTCGGGCTCTACAGCCAGGAGTACCAGGCGATGCAATTCGAATTTCTCCAGGCCTCGCGACGGTTGGGGCGTTCCCGGGAGACGGGCGGTGCGGATGAAACGGCCGGGTTCATCTATGAATCAGCCCGGCGAAAACTTTCGGTCGTCGGCGCATCCGATGAGGATATTCAACGACTCGAACGCACCCGCACGCCGGAAATGCACTTCAGGATCCGCGCGCCGTTTTCGGGCACGATCCTCGGGAGCAGTGTCCGGATCGGGAGCTATGTTGAGACCGGCGACGATCTCTTCGATATCGCCGACCTCTCCGCCCTCTGGGTTCTCGCGGACGTGTATGAAAAAGACCTCCCCCTGGTGCGCAGCGGCATGCCCGCCACCGTGCTGGCAACGGCATACCCCGACAAATTCACCGGACGGATCGCCACGGTGTACAGCGTGGTCGACGAGAAAACCCGGACCGTGAAGGTCCGCCTGGAGGTGTCGAACCGGGAAGGAAAGCTCAAACCTGAAATGTTTTGCGCGGTGGATATTCAGACCGCGTTGGGCGCCGAGACGATTAAAATACCCGAAAGTGCGGTGCTCGGGGAGACGGAACATCATTTTGTGTTTATCGCCCTGACCGACACGACATTTGAAAAAAGGGAGATCCGGACGGGAATCGAAACGAGGGAGTTCACCGAGGTGCTGGACGGCCTGCTGGAGGGGGAAAACATCGTCGTGAAAGGAGGCTTTTTCCTGAAATCGGAGCTTGCGAAAGAGACCTTCGGGGAGGAACATTAACATGCCGGATTTCAATCACTGCACAGAAGAGGGATCTTCATGATCGATCGCATTATTGACTTCTCGATGAACCAACGGCTGCTCATCGTTGCGATGACCCTTCTCGTCGCCGTGCTCGGGTTCTATTCGATCGGCAACGTTCCCATCGACGCCTTCCCCGACGTGACGAACGTCCAGGTCCAGATCCTCGCCGAGGGCCCGGGGCTCTCTCCCGTCGAAGTGGAGAAACTCGTGACCTTCCCCATCGAGATTGCGATGAACGGCCTCCCCCGATTGACGGAGGTGCGCTCCATCTCGAAATTCGGCCTTGCCGTCGTCACCGTGGTCTTCGAGGACGGCGTGGATGTCTATTTCGCCCGTCAGCTGGTCCTCGAACGCTTACAGAGCGTGCGTGAATCGCTTCCCCCCGGCGTGCCGGAGCCATCAATGGGTCCGGTCACGACCGGCATGGGGGAGATTTATCAATACTTTCTCGAGAGCGACAGTCTCGATATCATGGACCTCCGCACGATCCAGGACTGGGTCGTCAAGCCGCAATTGCGGACCGTCCAGGGCGTCACCGAAGTGAATAGCTTCGGGGGGCTTGTCAAGCAGTACCAGGTGCTCGTCCATCCGGACCGGCTGCTCAGTTACGACGTGACGCTCGACGATGTATTCCGGGCCGTCCAGGAGAACAGCTCAGTTTCCGGCGGAAACTTCCTCGAGCACGCGTCCGAACAGTACATCATCCGGGGCATCGGCCTCGCGCAGACGGTCGGGGACATCGAGAACATCGTCGTGGGGAACAACGACGGCACGCCGGTCTACATCAGGAACGTCGCCACGGTGCAGCCGGGAGCGGAAGTCCGGCAGGGCGCCGTGGTCATGCAGGGCCGGGGCGAAGTCGCCGCCGCGATCGTCATGATGCTCAAAGGGGAGAACTCCCGAAGGGTGATCGAACGGATCAAGACGAAGGTGGACGAAATCAACAAGACACTGCCGAAGCATGTCAAGATCCATCCCTATTACGATCAGACCGATCTCATCGACAAAACAATCGCCACTGTCCGGACGAACCTCCTCGAGGGCGGCCTGCTCGTGGTCGCCGTGCTCCTCGTCTTCCTCGGAGACCTCCGCGGAGGATTGATCGTCGCGTTATCGATTCCCCTCTCGATGCTCTTCGCGTTCATCGGGATGGAGTGGCTGGGGCTCAGCGCGAACCTCATGAGCCTCGGGGCCATCGATTTCGGGATGATCGTCGACGGCTCGGTCGTGATGGTGGAAAATTTCGAAAGGAAACTGCTTCACCAGGATTCACAAAAGACCCGGATCCAACTGATCGGGGAAGCTGCCCGCGAAGTGGGACGCCCCATCCTCTTCGGCATACTGATCATCATCGCGGTCTACCTGCCGATCCTGACCTTCGAGGGGACTGAGGGAAAAATGTTCAAACCGATGGCGCTGACGGTCGGCATGGCGCTCCTGGGGTCATTGATCCTGACACTGACGTTCATACCCGTCATCAGTTCGCTCCTGCTCCGGGAAAAGAGGTCCCGCTCCGAACCCCGGCTCATCCATCTCCTCCGAAAACTCTACACCCCGCTTCTTGAGAAGGCAATCAGACACAGGAGAATCACGCTGTCTGCCGCCCTGACCGTCCTCGGTATCTCCCTGGCCCTGGTCCCTTCGCTCGGGACGGAATTCATTCCCGAACTGGACGAGGGGTCCATATTGATACAACCGATACGGATGCCGAGCATCTCCCTCAGCGAGTCGATCGAAATGGAAAAGAAAATCCAGCAGATCCTGATGCAATTTCCCGAGGTGGAATTCGTGGTCGGCAGGATCGGCAGACCGGACATCGCGACCGACCCGATGGGGGTCAATCTGAGCGATGTCTACGTGACGCTGAAGCCGAAAGATCAGTGGCGCACGGCGGACACAAAGGCGGGTCTCGTCGAGAAGATGGTCGGGGAGTTGAAGCACGTGCCCGGAGTCAACTTCAACATCACGCAACCGATCGCGATGCGCGTCGACGAACTCGTCTCGGGCGTGAAGTCCGATCTTGCGATCAAAATCTTCGGGGACGATCTCGGTGTCCTGAAAGAAACGGGCGCGGCCATCGCGGGGATCGTTACCGCCGTTTCCGGCGCTTCCGATGTCGCCGTGGAACAGGTTTCGGGTCAGCCGTATCTGAACATCTACATCGACAGGGAGGCGATTGCCCGGTACGGTTTGAACATTGCGGATGTCCAGCGTGTCATTGAAATCGCCATCGGCGGCAAGGCGGCGAACGATGTGTTCGAGGGCCAGGTCAGGTTTGAGATGATCGTCCGGTATCCCGAGAACGAACGCGGCGATATCCGGTCGATCCAAAATACCTTCATCAGCATCCCCTCCGGCGGAACGGTCCCGTTGAGTCAGGTTGCGAGGGTTGTGGCAGAGGAGGGACCGGTGCAGGTCAGCCGTGAATTCGGCCGGCGCCGGATCGTCGTCGAGTGCAATGTGCGCGGGCGGGACATCGGGAGTTTCGTGGCCGACGCAAAGCGTGCAATCGACCGGTCTGTCGCACTCCCACCGGGCTACTCCATCACCTGGGGAGGGCAGTTCCAGCAGCAGGAAAGCGCGACGAAGCGGCTCCTCGTCGTCGTTCCTCTCTCCATCTTCATCATTTTCGTACTGCTGTTCATGACCTTCGGAAACCTGAAACACGCCTTTCTTATTCTGTTGAACCTGCCGTTCGCCATGAGCGGAGGGATCTTCGCGCTCCTCGTCCGGGGGCTCCACCTGAGCGTGTCCGCGTCGATCGGATTCATCGCGCTTTTCGGCGTCGCCGTCCTGAACGGGATCGTGTTGATATCATATATCAATCAACTGCTCCGCGAGGGACACACACTGGAGCTTTCCATCATCCGGGGCGCCTCAGACCGTCTCCGGCCGGTTCTGATGACCGCCCTTGTCGCAAGTTTCGGCTTCATCCCGATGGCATTCTCACAGGGCACGGGTGCGGAGGTCCAGAGACCTCTCGCGACGGTTGTCATCGGCGGACTCATCACCTCGACGATGCTGACTCTCGTGGTTCTCCCCGTGATTTACGACTGGGTCGAAAGACGGAAAGGGACAATGTGAAGGAGGGCACATCGGGTCTTCGGATCGGCCTCCAGGCGGGCGTTTGTATATTAATTGCATAATTTCTATATTATGCAATAATGACATCCCGCATGCCCCGATGACGACTCAGTGGTTCCAGATGCACGCCGAAGTCTGCAAGACGCTCTCGCACGCGAAACGATTGGAGATCCTGGGCATGCTCCGGGACGACGAGTTGAGCGTGACCGAGATCGTGGACAACATGGGAGTCTCGACGGCAAACGTATCGCAGCATCTCGCCGTTTTGCGGAAC
>DATDQD010000294.1:0-4204 GCA_035292425.1 Bacteroidota bacterium | reverse complement strand
GGGAACCCGGGAGGAGAGGGAGTGGAGATCCTGTCCGTGACGGCACAACCCGAGGGGGACGTCCTCGCCATCCTTCGGCGAGGGGGCGTAACTGGTATTCTTTTCGTCACCCTCAACGGGCGTCCGGTCGAGTCGTACCTCAAGATCGTCGGGACCAACGGATCCCTCCATGCCGATTTCGTACACGGGCTGCTCGTCAAATTGCCGGGACCCGGCAGCTCGGCGGTCTCCATCGTCCTGAGCCCCTTCAGTTCGGCCCGCCAGATGTGCACAGGAGCTTTGAATGGCCTTGCAGAGCTGATCCGGACGCGCAGGAAAGGGATATATCCCGGTCTTTCGGAGCTCATTTCATCATTTCATCGAAGCATCCTTGGAGGGGGACCATCTCCCATGACCCCGTCATCGATCGTTGACACCGTGACGGTGTGTGATGCCGTGGGGGAGCGTCTGAAGAGCGCCGTCGCACACCATGAAGCGGGTGTGGCCGACGCGCTCCTGGAGGAGGAGCGCTCTTTGCCGCCGCTGCGGGGCGACAGGGGAACGGTTCTCCTGTCCGGTGGAACCGGTTTTCTCGGGAAAAAGGTGGCTGCCGAACTGCGCAGGGGCGGATGGGCGGTGCGCGTACCGACCCGCCGGGTGCCGGCGCCGTCCGACAGGGTGGCGGGGGTCGAATACGTGGAAGCGGACCTTGGAGCCGGTGTCCTCACCGACTTGCTGTCCGGGGTTCGCGCGGTCGTCCATGGGGCCGCTGAAACGGCGGGGAAGAAGGCAGCCCACGTACGCAATACGATCGATGTTACTCGAAACCTGCTGGAGGCAACCAGTACGGCGGGGGCGGATGTATTCGTCCACATCAGCAGCATCGCGGTTCTGAAATCCGGAAAGGACGTCAAGGGCCCGATCGATGAGGAGACCCCGGTGGATACGGGGAATGAGGAGAGGGGCCCCTACGTGTGGGGAAAAGCCGAGGCCGAACGGTTCGTACGGGACTTTCCGCGGAAACCGGGGTTCCGGTCGGCCGTGATCCGCCTCGGCCCTCTGGTCGATTTCTCCGCGTTCGAACCACCCGGCAGACTGGGGCGTGAAGTGGGTCGTCGTTTCGTCTGCATGGGGAGCAATGGAAGCCGCATGGCCATATGCGGCGTGGACACGGCGGCAAGCGTAATCCGATATTACCTCGAGGATTTCGGAAAAGCTCCTCCCGTGCTGAACCTCGTGGAACCCGATCCTCCGACGCGGCGGGACCTGGTGCGGCGAATTATTTCCCGGCGTCCCGACCTCAAGCCGCTGGTCGTACCGACATTCGCCATCCGCCTTCTGTCCCCTCTCCTGAAACTCATCCAGCGCTTGATGCTGCCGGGACGGAAACCGATCGACATTTATGCGGCCTTCGCCTCCGAGAAATACGAAACGGCGCTCGCGGAAAAGATCATCGCCCAGGCTGGCGCCATGCCGCGTGTAGGTGTCTGATCTGGATCGGGCAATTCACCGGCCCGGATTCTATTCATGAAATATCTCCCTCTTCCTTCGGCCCTCGTCTCGGTGGCCTTGATCGGAGGCTTGGTCCTCCTTGCGGCGAAGCGAACGCGACGGGTGGGAATTGCCTTGCTGGCAGGCGGGGCCGCCCTCCTGGCAATCCTCGGAACCGGTCCTGTCTCCTACCTGATGCTCGGCAGTCTGGAGTACCGGAACACTCCACTCGACGTCCGTCGGATCCCCGGCCCGGTTCGCCATATCGTTGTGATGGCGGGGTACGGCGAATCCAGCGTCCATCAACCGGTCAGCAGTCATGTAAATTCCTACACGGCTTCACGCCTGCTCGAAACCAGGTACCTCCATACCCGGTTTCCCGAGGCCACCGTCGTCGTGACCGGACACGGCGGAGTTCCCGATATCATGCGACGAGTTCTTGTTTCGCAGGGAATCCCCCTCGAACGGATCCACCTCGACGATCAATCCGATAGCACGCGGGAGAGCAGCCGGAACCTGCAGAATCTGATCGGTACCCGGCCCTTCCTTCTCGTGACGTCGGCCGGGCACATGCCCCGAAGCGTCATGGCCTTCAGGGAACGTGGGATGACGCCGATCCCCGCTCCAACCGGGTTTTTAACTCGCAAGAATATTCTGGCCGTGGATTACCTGCCTTCCGTCAACAACTTGATCTACGCGGATCTGGCTGTGAAAGAGTACCTGGGGATCCTCTGGTACCGCATGACTCCGGGTTGACGCTGCACACGGATAGGGTACGAAATCCCTTCGACCGATCCGCCTCGAGGTAACGATGCATCGAAAGTGGACGATCATGACCTCCTTGACTCTAATATCCCTGGTTTTCTCGTGCCGGATTACGACAGGAGGGGAGGAATCCCTCTCCGCCGGACGGAAAGGAGAAGAGGGCTTGAAGTCCATCGCTGGGGGGATGGAACGGACAAGAAAGGACAGGGTCATCGTCGTCCTTGGAGCGTCCTACGCCAAGGGATTGACGGAAATACCGATGGAAGGCATCACCGTCATCAACAAGGGCGTCGGCGGCGAACAATCGTCTGAAATGCTTGCGCGATTCAAGAGAGACGTTGTGACCGAACGGCCCGAGGCGGTCGTCATCTGGGGTTTCATAAACGACATCTTTCGGTCCGATAGGGACAAGGTCTCGGCGACGCTGGAAAGGACCCGGAGCAACATCACCGGGATGGTCGACATGGCGCGGGCGAACGGGATCAAACCGATCCTTGCCACGGAGGTGACGATTCGGGAAAAGAGCGGTTTGAAGGAGATGGTCGCAACATGGATAGGGCGTGCCATGGGAAAGGAGGGATATCAAGATTACATCAACAGGCATGTTCTATCCACCAACGAATGGATCCGTGCGTATGCGAGGAAACAAGCCATACCACTTCTCGATTTTCAACCGTTGTTGGCGGACACCCTGGGAAAAAGAGGAAAGGTTTACGCGACGGACGACGGCAGCCATATATCCCCCGCCGGTTATTCGCGTTTGTCCCGGCACGCCGCCATGGTAGTAGGCGAGGTCATCGGTCGTCCCTGACCCTTTCAAGGATGGGTGATCGCGCACGATAGGATGGCTTGGTGCACTTGAAGGCGGGATCGCATCCGGACAACCGGCAAGATGAATGAGGAGGTTGAAAAATGAAGAGAGTCATCATCGCGTTCATTCTGGTTATTCTCGTGGGGAATCCTGTTGCGGTGTACGCGGCTTCCGGTTTGCCATTCCGGGACGGTTTCGAGTCCGGGAACTTTTCCGCATGGCTGCCGGGAGGAATCAACGGATTCAGCGTGTCATCCGGCGATCATCAAACGGGTTCCTACGCGGCGCGCGGCGTCAGTATCATGGGACAAACCACGGATTACTACATGGACAGGCCGTTCGGGGATCACCCGCAGGCGGGGGGTGTCCCGATCGGAAATGGAGTTTACTTCAAGTTCGCGCATAAATACGATACCGGATTCGATCTGGGGAGTACGCAGAACTACAACAAGATCTTTTTGATGAACTTCGAGGATCCGAACAATCTTCGGCGGGACCAGGTTATTTTCGAGATCGCCGTCAATTACAACAACGGATCCCGGCGGGGAGAATACATCTTCGAACCGACCCATTGGAACCCGGACGGTTCGTGGCTTTCGGGATCGTTGGCGTTTCAAAATCAGGGGACCCCCGTGAAGTATCGGGAAGGGCAGTGGGACCTGGTCAAGATCTATATAAAACCGAACACTCCGAATGTGGCGAACGGAATATTGAAACTTTGGGTCAACGGGGTATTGAAAGCGGACCATACCGACGTGAACATGAGATTCACCTCAAATAACTTGAATCTGGCGATCATCGGTTCGTATGTCACGGTAACCGATGTCGCCGGCATTCGGTGGTGGGACGACATCCAGATTTCCGAGACGGACCCGGACAACCCTGCTCCTGGCGTCAAGTACCCGAATCCGCCAGATGACATCAGGGTGGATCCATAGCTCCATTGACCTGCCCGCCGTTTTTAGACCAATTGCACGGGGGGTCCCTCATTCGGAGAAAACCCCAGCGTGTAGTTGTTTTTGACAATCTAATTTTGAGCCGCCGTGATACTTGAATATTGAGCCACCCCAGCCATCGGAGTTTTTTTAGTTCCTGCCTTTTTTCTTCAAGCTTTCCCTGAACCGGTACGATTCCCCCTTATGTTCGAAGATGTGGCAC
>DATDQD010000293.1:0-3387 GCA_035292425.1 Bacteroidota bacterium | reverse complement strand
GCCGCCGCATCGACGCCGTCCGCGGTGGGGCCCGTTCCCGTCCCGGCATCGCCGCCGTCCGCGTCGAACGTCCGCACGTACTGCGCGGTCTCGAGGTATTTGATCTTCTTGTACTGTTCCAGCAGCATGGTCATGAAGATCGTTTCGAGCGGGACTTCGCTCGCGATGAAGGCCCCGGCGGCCAGGTGGAGCTTCGGCGCGCGCCACATCTCGTCAAAGAGCTCCTGGTCCTCCTTCCTCAGCGCCCGACGGAATTTGCTCCAGGTTTCCCTGTTCCTGTCGATGATCAGCGTGAAGGTATCGTTGTTGCGTCCCATGGGAGGTCCTCTGTTGTTGGTTCAGGTCCCGGTCGAGGTAAAAATTCGCGCCGTCGTGCCCGCCGTCATGCATCAAAAGCAGCGCCTCGTCCGCGCCGCCCCGCACGATGGCGAAGAGATCCGTTTTTCCCGGGGGGGCCGCCGCCCCCACGTCCACGTCGGCGATCAGCACATGCGTGCCCCGGCGCGCCATCTCCCCGAACGTCCGCATGACGCGGCCGAGGCTTTCCCGGCACTCGGACGGCCTGACCTGCTCGTCGTAATAGGTGTCCAGCAGGCCGGTCACGACGACCAGCGGGCAGGGGGTGCGCATCAGGAAACGGGGGAGTTTCGAGGTGACGGCCGCCTCCGTCTGGAACGCCGTAAATGAACGGGTGACGTGGATCCGGGCCAGGGTTTTCTTCGGGGCGAGCCCCAGGAACGACGACAGCCGCGAAATGATATAACTGTTGAATCGCATCGAGCCGTCGATGACGGCGACGGGGCATTTCGAGGCGCAGGCGAACAGGAGGGCGGCGGTATAGACCGACGAATGGCCGTGGAGCAGGTGGACGGCCCCCGGATGTCCCCCGAAACGGCCCGCCGCGGCGCCGAGGCGGGCGAGGGGCAGAAAACGGGAGGATTCCGTCTCTCCGAAATGTACTGGCGAATGCACCGGGAGGACCGTAATTTGTTCTCCCGAATGATACGACATATTTGTCGTATTGTCAAGAGGCCTGCGATAAATTTGTCGTATCCGGATGGCCGGGATTTCGGGTAAATCGGGTAACGGCTGGGCGGAGCGGGGGCACAATCGTGACGGGAGTCATAACTTGCCGGGGGGGAAAGTGTTAAAATGTACCATAGTAACAAGTTTCACTCCCCCGGTGCAGAGGAGATACCCTTTGCGTACCGCAATCGTTGTACCGCTGCCTCCTCTGCGCCAGAGCAGTCCGAAGCATTGAGTTTTCACAAGAGGAAGATCTATGGGTACCCAGCAATTACTTCTCATTATTGTCGGGATCATCATCATCGCGATCGGGATCGCGGTGGGCGTCCAGCTGTTCGCGGCGAGCAGCACTGCGGCGAACAGGGATGCGCTGGTCAATGACATCAACAATATTGCCGCCAACGCGAAGCAGTACCGGAGCAAACTCAGGTCTATGGGTGGAGGGGGAAACAGTTACACGGGATACATCCTGTCGAACAAACTGAACCAGAACGACGACGGATCGTTCAGCCTGGCGATTCAGCCGGCGAACATCGTGATCACGGGAACTTCATCGCTGGGGTTTGGTACGGTCGAGGCGACCATCGACAGTAACGGCACGGCGGGAAACTGGAATTATACAGGCGATTTGCAATAATGCCGCCGGAATAAATAATGCCGGGGCTAGAGGAGGAGGGTCGCGGCGAAAGATGCCTTCAGCCACCCCTGAGATCGTCAAGACCCCTGCATAACCGCTCCATTCCTTCGCGAAACATCTCCGTCTTGCCCCCCAGTCCGATCCTGAAATGCCCCGGCATGTCGAAAAACCTGCCGGGCGTAATGAGGGTCCCGTAGTTCACCATCAGGCGATCGGCCAGCCGTTCAACATTTCCCTCCATCAGTTCCGGGAACACGACGGTGCCATACCCCGGATCGAGGCACGCAATTTCCCGGCGCCGCAGCAGCGTCTCCCTGAGCACCCTCCGGTTTTCCGATATCATCGAGCGGGAACGTTCCCGAATCTGCTTCAGGTGCCTGAACGCGATCACGCTGAGCCGTTCAGAAATATGCGGCGGGATGCTCTCGAACAGGTCCTTCAGCCTCCACATCGCCTTCACCAGTTGCGGATCCGCCAGCACCCACCCGCACCTCAGCCCGCTCAGGCCGTAGACCTTCGTCAGGCTGTTGGTGACGATGAATTCGTCCCCCAGGCGCGCCGCAGAACGAAGGTCCATGTCGAACGCCGATTCCAGGTAGACTTCGTCCACGAGGACCCGGGCGCCGACTTTTCCGCAGACGCGACCGATCTCCCTGAGGGTTTCATCGTCGACCAATGCGCTGGTCGGGTTATGAAGGTTCGTCAGCACCACCAGTTTCGTCCTCGGAGTGATGCGCCGCGTTACCTCATTCGGCAGGACGCGGAAATCGTCCGCGGTACGCCTGGGAAACCGCACCACCGTCGCGCCGAGATAGAGCGCGGTCGAGACGACCAGTTCATATGTGGGCTGCTCGATGAGCACCTCGTCGCCGGGCCGGAATAGAGCGGCCATGGCGATATGATTCGCCTGGGAGGTCCCGAGCGCGGAGAAGACCCTCTCCACGGGGAGGCCGGTATGCCGCGAGATGGCCTCCTGCAGGGGAGCGTACCCGTAAAAGCTGTCGCCGGTGATCTCGAGCTCCTCCAGAGTAACCGGCAGCGACGAGAGAGGATAGTTGGCTACGCCGCTCGCGCCGATGTTATACGGGGCATTGACGTGGATTTTTGCCCAATTCATGTATTCGGATTGCATGACGCGATCGGGGAGGGACATGGCCGGGCGTTCCTGAGATGGTTATGATCCGTCGCCGCGCAACGAACGGCGCCGCCAGAAATAGTAGACCGGAACCCCCGCCACGAGGATGCCGACGCCGGCGAGGGTATTGGCCGGATACGAATAGGCCGTGGTTACGATGACGGCGCAGCACACCATGATAAAGGCGAGCGTCGTGTACGGATGGCCGGGCACCCGGTAGGGGCAGGCGGCGTCGCCGTCAGTGCGCCTGAAGACGAAGAGGCACGCGGCCGCGAGGCCGAAAAAGATGAAATCGTCGGACACGACGTAGCTGAGGATCTCTTCGTACGTCCCCGAGAGGGAGATCAGGATGGCCACCGCCCCCTGGATGAGAATGGCCGGCACCGGGACGCGGGTTTTCGGATGGAGTGCCGCCATATTCCTGAAAAAGAGGCCGTCATCGGCCATGGCGTAATAGACTCTGGGCGATGTCAGAATCCCCTGGCTCAGGAATCCGAGCGTCGAGATGGCGATGCCGAGCGCGATGACGGTTGCCCCGGTTTCGCCGAGCACGATCCGCATCACCTCCGAGGCCGGGGCGGGGGCCTGC
>DATDQD010000292.1:0-9641 GCA_035292425.1 Bacteroidota bacterium | reverse complement strand
CGAGGATCGCGGCGGAACACTGGCTCTGGTCCGCGGGGATCGATTTCACGTCCCGAAAGTACAACATCAACGACGTGGGATTCTTCCGTTCGCCGGACGACTACGGCGGGGACGCGTCGCTCACGTACAAGGAGAACGTCCCGGCGGCGGTCGTCAGGAGCTACCGTTTCGGCAGCAACGCGCACGTGAGGCAGAACTTCGGCGGCGTCAACCTGTTCAGGCAGTTCAGCTCGAATGCGGACGTCCTCTTCTGGAACTACTGGAGCGCGGACTGGCAGGCCAACTACGATTTCGGGATCTACAATCATCGCGAGACGCGCGGCAACGGCCTGTATCGCAAACCCGCCGAATGGTCGACGGGCGTCACTCTGGAATCGGACAACAGGAACTCCGTCGTGGGGGAACTGACTGTCAGGTTCGGCTGGGACGGTAAACTGAAAAAACAGAGCGGGGTGGAATTCGGTCTCGAGCTGAAACCCCTGCCGTGGATGCGGTGGGAGGTACAGGCGGAGTACGAGCGGGTGAGAAACCAGGAGGCCTGGGTCATGAACCCGGAGGATGGCAGCGAACCGATTTTCGGCGACCGAAACACCGACGCGTACGATTTCACGCTCAGGGGAACGCTGGCGTTCAACAGGGAGCTGACCCTGGAGTATTACGGCCAGATATTCCTGGCGAAAGGACAGTATGAGGGATACCGGATACTCACCGGCGGCGCTGATTTCACACCGACGCCGGAGACGCCGGAACTGCGCGGTGAGGATTTTAACAGCCAGTCTCTGAATTCGAACCTGGTCCTGAGGTGGGAGTACCTCCGGGGGAGCACGCTCTTTTTCGTCTGGTCGCAGGCCCGAAGCGACGACGAGGCGGATTACTTTTCCACAATAAAAAAGGGCGTTGGCGAGACTTTCAGGATAGCTCCCGCCAACGTCCTTTTATTGAAAATCACCTACTGGTGGAACGTCTGATCAGCCGTCCCGCCCGCGCTTTCCCGACTGACGCGGCCGGGTGCTCCGTCCGTCCGGCTTGTCCCGCTTCACCGAAGGCGTTTCGCGCGACACCTCCGGCTTCGGCCGCTTGATCTCCGGCCGCGCTTTCGACACTTCGGGCTTCTGGCGCGAGACGTCCGGCCTGGCACGGTTCACTTCGGGCTTCGGCCGCCTGGTCTCCGGCTTCTCGCGTTTCAACTCCGGCCTCCGGGCGTTGCGCCCGTCGTCCCTGTCCCGTACCGACGGCTGTCCGGTCCGCGGCCCGGCGGCGTCACGTTCCCGTGAACGGGGGGCGATACTTTCCTTCCTCAGTTCGTCCGGCCCCGGCCGGAAGACTTCCAGGCGATCGCGGTTGTTCTTCCTCACCACCCGGTCCTCCCCGGGATTCCCGCGCTCGACGATCTCCACCTTGCGGATCTTTTCCCTCGTACGCCGTTCGATCCGGTCGAGCCCCACGCCGTCGTTGACGATCCGGCGGTCCACCGTCCGGACGCTTCCCCCGCTGCGCGTGCGTCCGAAGATCCGCCGCGTCACGTCGGGCGGCTGGACGTAGTTCACGATATTCACCGATGAGAAGTTTCCGCAGGGCACGAAATTCCAGTAGTGCACCGGCGCCATCCAGTGGTCGCCGAACGTGATCCCCACGGAGATGCTGAATCTCGCATGCGGGGGCAGGGGAGCCCAGCCGACATAATCGTCGTCGTATCTCCACTCCACCCATGCGGGGCCCCATACGTCGTCGGGGACCCAGATCCATCCGTAATAATCATCATAGATCCAGCGCCCGTAGTGGTACGTCGCCCATCCGAACGGTTCGTACGAATTCCAGTACCATCCGTAATCCGTCCAAATCCAGCGGCCCCTCATGTACGGCCTCCACTGGTGACCGGTATTGTGCGGGCGCCAGGCCGTACCGATACTCATTTCGATCCATTCGCCCTGCCCGGCGAGGGACCCGTAAAACATGGCAAATTTGCGGTCCCCGCGGGGTTTGTGGGCCTCCGACGCTCCGTAAGCGAAGAAGATGGCCAGGATTACCCAAAATAATCGTTTCATTGTTGTGCCCTCATGTTTTACTCATTTACCGCCTGATTAAAAAATATTCAATAGCCGTGCCACCCTCATTGCGTGAAAATTTAAATGAATTCGGCAAGTCGTTTTAACCCATGTAGTTAAAAAAACTCATCTGAGTGTGGGAAAAGAGACAGTCGCGTCCGGACTCCGCCGGATGTGATCCACGGTATTGACTTTCAATTCCACTTCGAGTAACTTTATATGGGCTATACGATAAAACATCCTTCCTTTTAAGACTTCTCTTCGAAGTCTACTTTTTTAGGGGAAATAATCAGGTCCATCGTGTCGGTAAGAATTCTTTCTTATTCGCTGTACTGTCTCTTTCTCTTTTCCGCCGCAACCGGCGTCCTGGCAGGGACGTCCCGGGAAGGGGACCCCTTTCTCGCGTTCATCAATGAGACTGTTGAGGCCATCCCTCCGGCCGCGGAGCATGTGTACCTCGTCCCCGACGATGAAAACCTCGACGACTGGACCCTGGCGCTGAACTTCTTCAGGGCGGGCCGGCTCGACAGTTGCCGCGACGTACTCGCTCGCTACAACTATACCCTGACGTCGCTGAAAGACGCCGTCAGCGGCAACACATTCGATATTTTCTGGGAGAAGAAGCCGGTCACCCTGGGGTGGGGCACGCTCGTCTATAACCGCGGAAATCTCAAGCGCCTCAATGTTCACGTCAATCATCCGGTTGAGGACGGCAACGTCGCGATGATCGGCGCCGAACTGTTCCGGCGCATCGGCGCGAAATGGATGCTGATCGGGGGAAGTTCACGGCTTGCGGTCCCCGGGCGGAAGACCGCCGACCTGGCCCAGGAGGGACGCAGCGTCTTCCAGCGCTGGCATGAACTGCTGACCGACCTGACCCAGGTTTCGGTTTCGCTTCACGCGTACAACCCGGTCTATTACCAGTTCCCGATTTCGGTCTCGGACGTGATCCTCTCCAACGGCCGCACCAACGACGTCCAGTGGGGTATCTCGCAGCTCAGCCTCACATTCAACGACAGCCTCAGGGCCGGAGGATTCCACGCCGCCCTCGCAATGCTCGATTCGGGATTCGCAAGACTGGCCGGCGGGTCGAATCCCCAGGCGATATATTCAAATGACAGCTCGGGATTCGGTCACTGGATCAATGTCGAACTCGCGTCCCGGGTGAGGTACACCCCCCGGGAGTACCTGCGGTTCATCGGCATCGCCGACAGGGCGCTCGAGATCACGCAGAAACCGATCTCCCAGGAGATCAACCACGCGTTCGGGCTCGTGTCCCCCCGCGTCGTCAAAATTGACAGGGCGAACAAGCTCCTCTTCCCGCCCGCCCAGCCGGAGAAATACAGGATCGTCTCCTTCACTCCCGGGCAGACGAGGAACGACACGCTCGACCTCCTCTTCGGGAACTGGCTCGACACCAGGGGGAACGACGACGGCATGACCCGCGTCGTGGAGTACGATACCGCCGGTTCGATCGGCGGATACATGCGGGACGGGATGTCCGCGGGACGCCTCCGGGGCGGCACCGTCACGAAACTGGTGACCACTTCGCCCGGGAAATTCGCTTCAGGGATCAGGCCGGCCGAGCACCAGGCGGCCGATTCTCTCCTTGCGGGTGAGGAAGTGGAAGACACGTACGAACCGATCCAGGTCCACCGCATCCCGCTCCAACCCGTGTTCGCGGCGACCGTATCGCCTGAATATTCGCCTGTCTCCACGCCCTTCCATTGGGGTGGAATCCTGCCGGAGGGCTATACCCCCCAGGTTTTCACGTACGGTTCGGGACAGCCCGGCGTTTCCGAGATCGAGATACCGGGACTTTCGCGGTTCCTCATACCCCTGTTGAAGAATTCCTATCACACCGGCGGCCTCCGCTTCGTCGGTGTTGACATGACCGACCTCCTGGTCAACGAAATCGCCCGCCTCGTGTCGGAATACCGCGTCGAAGGACAGGAAATCGGCCTCATGGCCGAGCAGGGCGAAGACGGCGACTATTACCTCCGGCTCTTCCCGGAGTTGGTGGCGGAAAATCTCACAAGCAACATTCCCTGACTTTGCATGACCACGAAACCGCCCCCCGCGGTGGAGCCATCCCCCCCGGATACCCAGGAAAAAATCGCGTACGAAAGCGTTGCCGCGGTGGACACGGTCGAACCGAACGACCGGCACCGCCTCGGGTACCACGTCTGGCGATGGCTCACGACCCGCGAGGGCACTCTTGACGATGCCGTGAGGCAATCCGGCGCCAGGCTCACGGGCCCCGCCGATCTCGCCGTGAAATCGATACGGGCATACCTCTCGTCGAAAGGCATTACCGCTTCCTGACCGGTGTGACCCCGCCGGCCCCGGGGCGCTCCCGTTCCCATCGTCTCCCTCCCCCCCCCAATCGAAGCTTGACAATACCCCCGATTTGTGCTATATTTTCGCGGGCGACATAAATGTCGCTTCTACGTGTCATACAGGACAATTTTGACGGCGGCGCCATGAAATCATCGATCGGGGATCGGATAAAGAAAGCACGCGAGAACAAGGAAATCGACCAGAGTTCGCTGGCCGGGAAGGTGGACATCGCCACGAGAACGCTGCAGCGGTGGGAAAAGGGCGAGCAGGT
Organism: Bacteroidota bacterium; assembly: GCA_035292425.1. GTDB lineage: Bacteria > Bacteroidota > Ignavibacteria > UBA10030 > SZUA-254 > SZUA-254. Next base: position 4,985 of record DATDQD010000292.1, on the reverse strand, counting down.
GCCGGGAGGGGATTTCCTCATGCGGATCGCGCGGTGGACCGGAGTCCGTCCGGACTGGCTCCTCACGGGTGAAGGAGACATGTACCTCAGGACCGACAGGGCCCCCAATATTCTCCGGTTTAAAAAGGACGCGACCTTCAGGAAGGTGAACCTGGTCGAAATACCGCTCCTGTCGTCCGTTCCCGCGGGCAGGACAGCGGCCATTTTCCACCCGGAACATGTCGAACGATACGTCACCGTCGACAACCTCAACGATCCCGGCGCGTTCGCGCTTGTCGTGAAGGGGGCCAGCATGTCCCCGAAAATCGAGGACGGTGACGTCGTTGTCGTCAGCCCCCAGCGGGAGGCCCGGAGCGGCGATATCTGCGTCGTGAGGGTCAATGATGAGGATGTTCTCAAAATGGTCAAACTGGACGCCGACCACGTCCACCTGATCCCCCTGAACACGGAGTTCGACCCGCTGACGGTGCGGAAACGGGACATTGCCTTCATCTGGAAGGTCGTAAGGGTGATTAAAAACCTCTGATCGCCCTTTCTGCGGGCCATGCCACCCATCCCGCCGGGTGGTGATGCCCATCACACCCCCGGCGATGACGTCCGTGACTGCTGTCACCATTTTGCCCGAAGTTCCTGCTATCTTTATTTGTAAATCCGCACTGCAACAACCATCGGATCGTCATGGTCGAGTACAAGCAAAATTTCAACGCGCTCAAATTGTCCGGGATCCATCGCAAACCCCTCAACGTCGGTCTCGTTGCGAAGATCTGCAGGGTCAGCAAGAAGACCGTCCTGAACTGGATCTATAAGGACGCTCTCAAGGCCTTCACGACGTTCGGCGGCCATTACCGTGTCTGGCCGGGCGACCTGAAGGATTTTATCGTGAGAGCCGGGCTCGACGTCCCATTTCAGTTCGTGGACGAACGAAAGACCACATTCCTGATCGTCGACGATGATCCGATCTATTCCAACCTCCTGAAGGAATCCCTCTGCTCGAGGTTCCCCACCGCCGACGTGGTCATGACCGACGACGGCTATGAAGCGCTCCTGCTGATCGGGGAACGGAAGCCCCAGCTCCTTCTGCTCGACCTCCGGATGCCGAAACTGGACGGGTTACAGGTGCTTCACCTCCTGAGGCAGAGAAACAAGGATCACTCGATGAAAGTTGTTATATTGAGCGCGTACCTGGACGAGGATACCAGGGGCAAGCTGAGGGAGCAGATGGTCGACCAGGCCTGGGATAAGGGGGAAAATCTCAATCTCATGCTTCAGTCGATCGAAACGATGCTGCACGGGACGAACGGGGAAAAACCTTCCCGTCGCCGTCAGCAGGCCCGTGCCGCCGCCCAGACCGTTTAACGACACCGTCAAATCATCCAATCCGCAATGGAAGCCATTAGGATTCTTCTGATAGACAACTCCGTCTCGACCAAGGAGGCGCTCGACAGGGCCCCGCTGAGAAGGTCATCCACCGAACTCGATGTAACGCTCCTCACCGGCAAGAATGGCCACGGCATGACCGACCACACCATGGTCGGCGCCGACGTCATCCTGATCGGGGAAAAGATTCCGAAGAAAAAGATTGTCGTGTGGGCGGGAAAGCTGCGGTCGATGGGCTATAGCTGTCCGATCCTGCTGCTGACCCGCCAGAGCGAGGCCAGGCTTACGGCGTCGTACCAGAAGGCGGGCGTGGACGACCTGCTGAACATCGTGGACATCAGCACGCCGCTTTTCTCGTGGACGTTAACGAGCACGATCAGGAAAGTCATCGAACGGCGGAAGGCGTCTGAATACGATTACCTGCGCGACCGCCTCAACGCGATCAAGCGGTCGCTCTCGACCCTGATGCACGAACTCAACACCCCGCTGAGCGTCATCCGGCTGGCCGTCTATCACCTCGAGCACTCCAGTCCGCCGCGGGCAAAGCGCGAGCTCTATCACAGCCTCATGGTCGAGAACGTGGAGAGGATAGAGGAAAAACTGAAGGAGCTCTATCATATCCGCCGCCTGATGACGGTCGAGAGAAAGCCGGGCGCGGCGGGCGACGGGCGGTAGGCCCGCGCCCAACCCTGTTCCCGCCGCCCGGACCCCCCGATCTCCTCTTTTCACCTCTTTTTTTATCCATCAATGGGTTTTAACTGCGGTATCGTCGGCCTGCCGAACGTCGGCAAATCCACGCTGTTCAACGCCATCACCGCGGCGGGGGCGGCCGCGGAAAACTATCCGTTCTGCACCATCGATCCGAACGTGGGGATCGTCTCCGTCCCCGATCAACGGATCGACAACCTGGTCAGGATCTACAAACCGGAAAAGATCACCCCCACCGTTATCGAATTCGTGGACATCGCCGGCCTGGTGAAGGGCGCGAGCCGGGGAGAGGGCCTCGGCAACCAGTTTCTCTCCCACATCCGGGAGGTGGACGCCATCTGCCACGTCGTACGCTGCTTCGAGGATGAAAACGTCGTCCACGTCGACGGGAACGTCGATCCCGGAAGGGACATCGAGATCATCGAGGCGGAGCTCATTTTAAAGGACCTCGATACCGTGGAGCGGAAAATGGCAGACGCCGACAAGCGCTCGAAGAGCGGCGACAGGAAAATCCGGGCAGAGGGAGACTATTACCGGCGCATAAATGAGCATCTCCTCGGGGGACGGCTCGCCGTCTACGAACGGCCCGAAACGCCGGACGAGGAATCGTGGCTGAGGGGACTGCACCTCCTGACCGGCAAGCCGGTGATGTACATCGCCAACGTGGACGAGAAACACCTCGCCGCGGAGGACGGGTATATTACGAAGGTCCGGGAAATCGCGAAGAAAGAAAACGCGAAGGTCGTCGTGGCCTGCACGAAGCTCGAGGCGGAGATCGCGTCGATGCCGTACGATGAGAGGGAACATTTCCTCCACGACCTGGGCGTCAGGGAATCGGGGCTCGACCAGGTGATCCGCGAAGGGTATGCGCTCCTGGACCTCATTACGTTTTTCACGTGCGGTCCGAAGGAGGTCAGGGCCTGGACCGTCGGCCGGGACACCCCCGCCCCGCAGGCGGCGGGGGAGATTCATTCCGACATGGAGAGGGGTTTCATCCGGGCGGAAGTGATGAAATACGACGATCTCGTAAGGCTCGGGACCGAGCAGGCGGTCAGGGAAAGGGGTTTGCTCGCGATCGAAGGGAAGGAATACCGGATCGGGGACGGGGACATCGTGTATTTCAGGTTCGCGGTCTGAGAGCGGGCCGATTTCAGGCCCCCGCCCGCTCCCCGCAACCCGCCGTCGATCCAGCCAGCGTTCCGAGGCCCGACTGCGGACCCGTCTGCGAGGCGTTCCGGATGATACGGAGGTCCCATGTCCCCGTCAGGGCCGTGGAGTCGGTATTGCGGAGGACGATGGTGCCGGTGACGACGGCCGAATCGCCGGCGTTGTACGCGGTATATGCATAGAGGCCGCCGATGAGCGTCGGCCCGGTGGGGGACGTCTCGCACGCCGCGAAAACGGCGCAACAGGCCGCGATGACAATCGCCGCGTATGAGGAAGTTCTTTTCATCCGCATGCTCCGGGCGAGCGCTCTCCAGGGGGGGTCAGCTCATCCCCAGTTTCTTCTTCGCCTCGTCGCTCATCATCGAGGGGTTCCACGCGGGCTCCCAGACCAACCGCACGTCGGCTTCGTGGACGCCGGGCAGGGTCAGCACCCTCTCGCGGACCATGGCGGCGATCGCCTGGCCCATCCCGCAGCCGGAGGTGGTAAGCGTCATTTTCACGCCCACCCAGTTGTCGATGATCTTGACGTCGTAGACCAGGCCGAGGTCGACGATGCTCACCGGGATCTCGGGGTCGTACACATCCCTGAGCGCTTCGTAGACCTGGGGTTCCGTGACCCGGCTTTGCGTGTCCTTCGGGGATTGTTCGTTCGTCATAATCGTGACCTCCTCGTTGAAGATACGATAAATCGCCGCGCGAGGCAACTAGGCGCAAACGTCCGCGTGGTAATCGGACGCGAGGCGCCCGCCCCCGGTACGGATCGTGAAAACGGAAATCGTGCCGGCATCGGACGGGGCCGGGGCGGAGAGCTCCACCCCGCCCGCGAAGAAGCCGGTGGAGAGGGCGTCCGCCGCCAGGGACGAGTCCGCCATGACGCTGACGCTCAGGAACCGCGAAGGGCAGCGTCCCGTGACGGGGTCGAGGATATGCCCGATCCTCCCCCGGTCGGTGTCGATGAAGTTCTCGTAGTTCCCCGACGTCGAGACCGACCTGTCCTTCAGCGTGAACGACGCAACCGTGCCGCGCGGGTCTTCAGGGTCCTGGATGCCGATCTCCCATCCGGCCGCCTCGGGAGGCGCCCCGATCGCCAGGATGTCGCCGCTGTGGTTCAGGAGTGCCGATTCGATCCCCATCCTCCGGAGGACCAGCGCCGCCCGGTCGAGGGCGTGTCCGACGCCGATTCCCCCCAGGTCGATCCTCGAGCGGGGATGGAAGAGGCCGACCGCCGAGCGCGCCGGGTCGATCCTGACATTCCCGAACCCGACGCCGTCGAGCGTTTCGGCGATCGTCCTGTCATCCGGGCATGTCCCGGAATCACCCCCCCGGAAAAAGCCGTAAAGTTCCAGGAGCGGCCCGACCGTGACGTCGAACGCCCCGCCCGTGGCCGCGTGGTATCGGCGCGCCGACTCCAGCACGCTGATGACGTCGTGCGGGACGGCCATTTCGTCCCGCCCCGCCGCCCGATTGACGCCGTTCAGGGCGCTCGCGGGGTCGTGGGAGGACATCAACGCATCGGCGCGCCTCATTTCGGCGAAGGCGGCGGCGATGGCCTCCTCGCAGAGGCGCCTGTCGTCTCCGTAGACGGAGATCGAGGCGATGGCCCCCATCGTGTGCCGGTATTTCTCCACGAAGATCGGGTCCGCGCCGGACGGTTTTGCGAACATCCCGGGGGCGCGGAGCGCGGGGAGGAGTGGAGCGGCGAGGATGACCGCGCCGGCGCGGCGGAGAAAGTC
>DATDQD010000291.1:0-2954 GCA_035292425.1 Bacteroidota bacterium | reverse complement strand
GGTCAGCGCGACGCCTCCATCACGCCGCTCGCCGGTGCGTTCACGCCGGGGGGGGACATGATCGCCGCCCCCGTGGTGCTCATCGACAGATTGCTCGGCGAATTCGCCGGGGGGAGGTGGGTCCTGGCGAACTTCAGCGGGACCATGACGACCGACGGTGTCAGAAACCTCGCCCGCGCCGCAATCCCGGCCCCGCTGTCGGTTTCAGTCGTCCCGACATTCGCCACCTATTTCCCGGGGGAGACTCCGGCCGTCAGGTTGAGAGTCCACGACCACCGCTCCGGCCGTGAGGGCATCTCCGGCGGCGAATGGGCCTTGACACTCACAAACGACCGGGATAAATTCAGGTTCCGGACGACACTCGCGGGGAAGGAGCTGCGAAAATCTCTCGCATCGGCGTGGGTCCTTCCGTCATCCGTGGCCCGGGGTCTGCGACCGGGATTCTACGCTCTCGAGGCAACCTTCAGGCCCGAGACCGGCGAAAACCGCCCGGTGGAGAATGTCGATTGTACAAATGGTTTCTGGATTTACGACGCCGCGACGATGAAGGCGGGAGATCCGGTGACCGTCCGGGGCGCATCGTTCTATCGGGGCGGGAAACCCTACCCCGTCACGGGGACGAGCTACATGAGCGATGGCGTCCAGAGGAAATTCCTCTTCGAACCGAATCCCTATTTGTGGGATAATGATTTCCGCGAGATGAAGGAGGCCGGGATCAACATGATACGGACGGGGATTTGGACGGGATGGAAAAATCTCATGCTGGACGTCGGGAGCGTCAGCGAGTACCCGCTCCGATCGCTCGACGCATTCATCCTCAGCGCTCAGCGACACGACATCCCGGTCATCTTTACCTTTTTTGCCTTTCTCCCGGAGATGTGGGGAGGAGTGAATCCGTACATGGATCCCCGCTCCGTCCAGGCCCAGAAGATCTTCCTGGCGACAATCGCCGCGAGGTACAAAAATACGCCGTCTGTGATCTGGGACCTCATCAACGAGCCGTCGTTCTCCTCCTCCGATCAGCTCTGGCTCTGCAGGCCCAACTACGACCGGCACGAAAGCGCGGCCTGGAAGGAGTGGCTCATCGCTCAGGCCCCCGCGGTGGACGCGGCGACAAGCGCGGGGATCATCCGGGAACGGTACCGCCAGACGCCGGGGGAAGAACCCTCACTCCCCGCGCTCATAGAGTTCAGGGACACGAACCTCGTCGGCAACCGCCGGCTGCTGCGGGTCGGCGATTACAGGCTCTTCGCTCAGGAGATGTTCAGGCGCTGGACCGTCGATATGGTATCCGCCCTGAAGGTAGGCGGAGGCGCCGGGCAACTGGTGACCGTCGGGCAGGACGAGGGGGGCACGTATGAACGGCCGGGCCCGCATTTTTTCGGAAAGGACGTCGACTTCACATCGATGCACAACTGGTGGTACAACGACGATCTCCTCTGGGACAGCGTCATGACCACGGTAGCCGGGAAGCCGAACCTGATCGAGGAAACCGGTGTCATGTTTTACGAGAAGGCGGACGGGCGCCCCTGGAGGTCGGAGGAGGAGACCCGGAACCTCCTTGAACGTAAGCTGGCGGTCACGTTCGGTTCGGGCGCCGCGGGGTTTATCAACTGGCTCTGGAACACCAACCAGTACATGGATTCGGACAACGAGGCGGGCATCGGCCTGAAGCGCCCCGACGGCAGCCTGAAACCGGAGTTCGACACAATCCGGCAGTACGCTAAGTTTTTCACCGCACACTCGGAGTGGTTCACGGAGAAGGAGCAGGAAGCCGTCGTTCTCGTCATTCCCCATTCCAACATGTTCTCCACGAGGGACTCCGCCACCGAGGCGACGAAGAACGCCGTCAGGGCGATGGAGTACCACTGCCGGATACCGCTGCGCACGGTGTCGGAATACACGCTGGACGCGTCGGGGCCGCCGCCCCGGCTTTTGATCTTTCCCTCGCCCTCGGTGATCGACCGGGAAGCCTGGGAAAAGCTCACGGCACTCGTGCAGGCGGGAACGATGCTGCTCATCACCGGGGCGATCGATTGGGACCGTTACCTGATGCCTGCGGCGAGAAGCGCGTCACTGGGAGTCTCCGGTACGTCCGTCACCGTCGGCGCCGAGGAGCACATCACCGTCGACGGGCGGGAATACCGCCTCGGTTTCCGCGGGAACAAGATGCAGAAGGTCGAAAAATTCGTCGTGGACGGTCAGGCCTCCCCGGAAGTTCTCCTCCTCCCGTCGGGGAAGGGCGCGTTCATCTGGTCACCGCTTCCGGTCGAGGTGTCCGATTCGATGGAAGCCCTGGCAGCGCTCTACCGCTTCGCCGCCGCGAAGTCTGGTCTCGCCGCGGCCGTTTCAGCCATAACGAACGACCCGTCCGTCCTGGTCAGGCCGGTCGTGTACCGCGACGCGCTCATGCTCGTCTTCGTTTCCGACGCGGCGGCCCCGAGGAGGATCTCGGGAACGCTCGTCGAATGCGGGAAGACATTCACGGTTAAAGTTCCGGCGCGCCGTTCGGTGGTCAACCTGTACGGGCGGAGGGACGGCAGGGTGATCGCAACGCTCAACCCGTCCCTGGCCGACGCATTTTGAGGACAGCGCCATGAAACGAAGGACATTCATCGGGACCGCCGCCCTCCTGGGACTTCCAGCTGGAAAACTGGCAGGGGAGCTGCTCCACCCCGGGCGCGCCCTGTCGCACAACGGGATCGTCTCGCAGACGCCGGCCGGGAGAGGAAACACCGTCATCGTCTCCACATGGAATTTCGCGGGGGCCAGCGAGGCGGCATCCGACGCGCTCAGCCGCGGCGCCTCACCCCTCGATGCCGTGGAGGCGGGGATCAGGGTGACCGAGGCCGATCCGGCCAACACGAGCGTGGGTATCGGCGGCTACCCCGACAGGGACGGCCACCTGACGCTCGACGCCTCCATCATGGATGGGTCCGGGAAATGCGGCTCGG
>DATDQD010000290.1:0-20340 GCA_035292425.1 Bacteroidota bacterium | reverse complement strand
CGTTCGCCGCCGGCGTGGCGGCGGGACGGACGCGCGTGTGGAGTGTCAGGATGACGTTATTTTGAAAAACTCGCCGCCGCCTTCTTCACGGTGGGATGCATCTCGAAGACGGTCGACAACTTCGTTATGACGAACAGGTTTTCGATTTTTTCGGACGCGCCCGCGACCCGGAGCGTTCCCCCCGCGTTCTTGAGCGTGGTGAGGGCGGCGATCAGCATGCTCAGGCCGCTCGAGTTCATCGTGTGGACGTTGCTGAGGTCCAGGACGACTTTCTTCTTCCTCTTCTCCGCGAGCTTGTGGAGAAGGTCGTTCAACGCGGTCGCGTCGGGGCCCCCGAGGACGCTGCCCTCGAGTTCCACGACGGTGATGCCGTTAACTTCCTTGCTTGACAGGTTCATGGCGAAGCTTCTGGCTGTTCTGGAACTCTGACGTTTTCGGGAGTTTCCGGTTCGTGTAATCGAGGACCACCGCGCTGGCCACGTAGATGGTCGAATACGTGCCGGTGATGCTGCCGAACATGAGCGTGAACCCGAACCCGCGGTTGACCTCGCCGCCGGCCAGAAAGAGGATCATCGTCACGGCGAGAATGGTCCCGTTGGTGATGATCGTCCTGCTGAGGGTTTCGTTGAGGCTCTTGTTGATGAGTTCGAACAGGCTCAGCGTCCGGTAGCGCTGCTGGTTTTCCCTGATCCTGTCGAAGATCACGACGGTGTCGTTGACGGAGAGGCCGGTGAGGGTCAGCAGGCCCGCGATCATGTTCTGATCAAGTTCGAAGTTCGTCAGCGGCGTCAGGCCGTCGAGGAGCGAGATGACGCCGATGGTCACGAGGACGTCGTGGAAGAGGGCGATGATGGCGCCGACCCCGTAGATGAATTTGAACCGGAAGGCGATATACAATCCGATGGCCACCAGGGCGAGGAGGATCGCATAGATGGCGTCGGTGCGCATCTCGGCGCCGATCTTGGGGCTGATCTTCTGACCCTCCAGCACGCGGGGGTCGAGGGCCGCGAAGGTGGTCATCAGGCCGTCCTTGATCCGGTCCGCGACGACGGTGCCTTCCCCGGTTTCCAGCGTCCGGATGAGGATCCGCCTCTCGTCCCCGTAGGTCTTGATCTCGGCGCCCGGAAACCCGGTCCGGTTCATCGTTTCGCGGATCTGCCCGATGTCGGGCTGACGCGAGAATTCGATGGTGATCTCGGTCCCGCCGGCGAAATCGATGCCGTAGCCGATGCCCTTGGTCATCAACGAGATGAGGCCGACCACGATCACGATGGCGGAGAGCAGATACATCTGCCTCCGCCTCCCCATGAAATTGATGTTCGTTTTTTCAAAAAGTCGCATGAAAATTCCTTATCCGAAGTTGATGCTCTTGCCCCGGGCCGTGAACGAGTCCGCGATCACGCGGGTGATGACGATGGCGCTGAACATGCTGGCCAGGATGCCGACGATGAGCGTCAGGGCGAATCCCTTGACGGGACCGGTCCCGAAATTGTACAGAATGATGCCGGTGATGAGCGTCGTGAGGTTCGAGTCGAAGATGGCCGTGAAGGCCTTCTTGTAGCCGGTGTCGATGGCGGCGGAGAGCGATTTCCCGGTCACGGACTCCTCCCGGATCCTCTCGAAGATCAGGACGTTGGCGTCGACGGCGGTGGCCATGGTGAGGATCATGCCGGCGATGCCCGGCAGGGTGAGGGTCCCCTTGAAACCGGCCAGCACGGCGAGCGTGAAGAGCAGGTTCAGGAACAGGGCGATATCGGCGAGAGTCCCTCCCGACTTGTAATAAAAGATCATGAATGCCATCGTGATGAGGAGAGCGATGACGGAGGCGTTCACCCCCTGCCGGATGGAGTCCTGCCCGAGGGAGGGTCCGACGGAGGTCTGCTGGATGATCTCGACGGGGGCGGGGAGGGCGCCGGCTTTCAGAACGATCTCGAGCAGCTTGGCCTCCTCGATGCTTGCCATTCCCGTGATCTGAGAATTCCCGCCGGTGATCTTGACCTGCACGACGGGGGCCGAGAAGACCGCGTTGTCCATGAGGATCGCGATCTGTTTTTTGATGTTCGCGCCGGTGATCCGCGCCCAGTCGCGGGCCCCCTCGTTGTTCATCTCCATCGTGACCAGGGGCTCCGAGGTCTGCGGATCGATGTTCACCTGCGCGTCGACGATCACGCCGCCGGTGAGTTCGGCGGGGTTTTTGAGCGCGTACAGCGCGAAATAATTTTTTCCCGCCGTGAAGAAGGCGGGTTTCGCCGACCAGGCGAACGAGATGTCGCCGGGGATGTACTTCCGGATGTCTTCGCGAGCCAGGATGCGCATCACCCTGGCCCTGTCATCCTCGGTGGTGTAGAGCTCCCCGTTCCAGGGCTGACCCTCGGGCTGGTTCGGCCTGGCGAGGTAGAAAAAGGGGTGTTCTTTCTTCGCCTGTTCCTCGGCCTTGAGGTTGTCTTCGGGGAGCGGGAGAAGCCCCGTGTCGGCTGCGGCTGCCGCCAACGCGGCGCTGTCGTCGGCCGCGGGCTTCCGCCCGGCGGTGTCGGCGGCGGTCGTGTCTGCACCCGTCGTGTCGTCGGGCGTCTTCCCGGCCATGATGCGGTCGATCGATTCGTAGACCTTCGTCATGACGTCCGCATCTTTCAGCAGTTTGAACTCCAGGAGCGCCGTGCCCTGCAGGAGTTTCTCGACTTCCCCCTGGTTGCTGATGCCGGGGAGTTCCACGACGATCCTCCGGGCGCCCTGTTTCTGGATGGACGGTTCGGAAACGCCGTACTGGTCGACCCGGTTCCTGACGATTTCCATCCCGCGATCGACCGCCTTGGCCGCTTCCTCGGCGAGCATGCCCAGGATATCGGCGTCGCTGTCCCTGATGTTGCCGTAGTACCGGCTCAATCGTAATTGCCGTTCCTCGAACTCCGCTCTGAAAATGTCGATGATGGGGACGTCGGAGAGTCTTGATTCCGCGGTGACGTCGGCCATGACCGCCTTGAAGTTGTCATCTTTGTTCTTGGCGAGGTCCTCGAGCAGCTTGAGGACGTTCACCTCGAGCACCACCCTCATTCCACCCTGAAGGTCCAACCCCAGTTTGAGACGGTTGTTGCGCGCATCCCTGATCCTGGCCTCATTGGTCTCGACATAGTTCAGGCTGTCATCCCCGGCGAGCGTCTTCAGCTCGCCCGAGATCCTGGCGTCCTGGTAGGTCGGATAGAGGAAATAGAAGGAGAGCAGGACCGCGGCGATGATTAAAAAAATCTTACCACGATTGCTTTTCACGTGTCCTGATTCTGGTTAAAAATCCGGAAAATTGGGTGAATTAGGCTGGTAATCTGGATGCCGAATGAAAAATATAACTCGAATTTTTCTGAAAGTCAATCAATACGACGAAACGGTGGGGCTCGCGTGAGACGGCCGAAATTCCTTGATTCCGGCCAGCGGCCGTCCTATATTACGCCCCTGTCGAAGAATATCATGATGAATTTGAATTCCATGCGCGTCTTCTGCATCCTTCAGCTCTTCCTGCTCTGCCAGCCGCCGGCCGAGGCGGACCGGAAGCGGACCCCTGAAGGCCGCGCGCCGGAGAGGGAGGTGCGCGCCGTGTGGATCACGACCGTGGCGGGCCTCGACTGGCCTTCTTCCCGCAAGGCGTCCGAACAGCAGGCGTCACTGGCGGAGATGGTGGAGCGCCTCCACCGCTCGGGATTCAATACGATCTTCTTCCAGGTGCGGGGCCGGGGCGACGCGCTCTACCGTTCCCCGCTTGAACCGTGGTCGGCGGTGCTCACGGGTTCCCCCGGGGCCGACCCCGGCTGGGACCCCCTGGCATTCCTCCTCACCGAGGCGCACCGGAGGGGGATCGACGTCCACGCCTGGTTCAATACCTACCTGGTGAAGGGGGGGAAAGGGGTCCCCCGCCGCACGAGCCCCCCCCACGTGATGACGGAACACCCGGAGTGGGCAAGGCGCCACGCCGACCAGTGGTGGCTCGATCCAGGCGAACCCGGGGTGGAGCGCCACCTGATCAGCGTGGCGAGGGACCTCGTTGCCCGGTACGACGTGGACGGCCTCCAGCTGGATTATCTCCGCTACCCGGGAAGAGATTTCGACGACGGGGCGACCTACGCGCGGTACGGGAAGGGGACCCCCCGTGCCGAATGGAGGAGAGGCAACATCACCCGCCTTCTGGAACGGGTCCGGGCGGCCCTCAATGAGGTCGATCCCCTGGTGAAACTCGGCGTAACCCCGATCGGGATCTACCGGAATCCGCATGGCGTCCGCGGCCTCGAATCGTTCTCGGACGTTTTCCAGGATACCTACCGCTGGATCGAACGGCGGCTGGTGGATTACATCGTCCCACAGCTCTACTGGCCGATCGGGGGAGGGAACGGCGACCCCGATTTCGCCGCGATGGCGAACGAGTGGAGGGAGCAGACCACGGGTTGTCATCTCTACCTGGGAATAGGGTCATATAAAGACGAGGTGCTCCTGCAGTCCGAACGACTCGTGGAGGTGGCCCGCGCGTCCGGTGCGGAAGGTCACGCGTTTTTCCGTTACGCGAACATCGCACCCGAACTGCCCTTCAGTGCCTACGAAACGAAGGTTCTGCCGCCGGTCATGACCTGGAAGGACTCCGTCCCGCCCGGACCGCCGGCGGGGCTGAGCGTGACCATGGTTGGCGAAGCGAGGCATCTTGCCTGGAGCGCCCCGGCCCGCGGCGATGAGCCGGGGGGATATTACGCCGTCTACCGGATGACCGGTGAAAAACAGCACGAGACGCGCGGCGAACGGCTCCTCTTGATCGTACCCGCGGACGTCGCTTCCGCCGAGGATACCGTGCCGGCAGGGAGCGGCGCGGTATGGTATGCCGTCACGCGCGTGGACCGCTCCTGGAACGAGAGCGCGCCGGTCGTCGAATCACCCGCGCAGTCCGCCGTCGTCAATCCCGCGGAACTCCCCCCCGCCGGCATCCTCAGGCTCGGAACGCCGTGGAAGCCGGCGGCATCCCGCATGTTTTTCCTCCCCTTCACCCTGGAGGAGCGCGCGATGGTGAACGTCACGGTCCGGGGATTTTCGGGCGGGGATTCACTCCGGGTGTTCAGGGAGGAAAAAACGGCGGGGGGACACGTGATCACGCTCGATCTTTCGGTTCTCGGTCCCGGTCTTTACCGGTGCAGGGTCGGCGCGGGGGGAGACGTCGGGGAGAGGGAGATCCGGATCCCGCGGTAGCGGCCGGCCCGCCGCCCGTTATCCGGGGCGGGAGCGGTCCGCGCCGCGCCGCGTTACCGTACCCGGAGCCAGTCGACCAGGAATGTGCTGAGTTCGGGCACGTACGTGATCAGGGCGAGGGAGATCAGCAGGATCAGGAAGAAGGGGACCACCGAGCGGAGGATCTCGGGAATGGTCTTGTTGAAACGGTAACTCGAGATGAAGAGGTTGAGCCCCACCGGAGGCGTGAGGTAACCGATCTCGAGGTTCGTCAGGAAGATGATCCCCAGGTGGACCGGGTTGATCCCGTAGGCGGTCGCGATCGGGATGATGAGCGGGACGACGACGATGATCGCAGAAAAGACGTCCATCATCATGCCGACCACGATCAGGAAAAGGTTCAGCAGGATCAGGAACACCGCTTTCGACGTCACGATCGACCGCACGAACTCGAAGAGCCGCATCGGGACCTCCTCGTCGATGAGGAAGTTGGTAAGCCCCATCGCGCACCCCAGGATGATCAGGATCGCGCCCACCAGCACGACGCTCTCCATCATGACCCTCGGGATGTCCCGGGTCAGCGACAGGTCCCGGTAGACGAAGACCTCCACGATGAGGACGTACACCACCGTGAACGCCGCCCCCTCGGTCGCCGTGAAATATCCCCCGTAGATACCGCCCAGGAGCAAAAACGGGAGCGGTACCTCCCACGCCGACGCGCGTAATTCCCGAAGGGCGTTTCTCCATGAAAACGGAATCGTGCGGGTCCGGGCGTTTTTCCTGACGCTGTAGACCGAGAGGAGCACGACCAGGACGATCCCCGGGATGATCCCCGCGATGAACAGTTTGTCGATCGACACGTCGGGGACGCCTCCGCCGAACGACCGGGCATTCGAGGCCACCATGCCATATAAAATGAGCGGCAGGCTGGGGGGAAAGAGGAGGCCCAGACTTCCCGAGGTCGTCAGGAGCCCGAGCGAAAATCGTTCGGAATAATTCTGTTCCCGCAGTATGGGATAAAGCAGCCCGCCGAGCGCGATGATGGTGACCCCCGAGGCGCCGGTGAAGGCCGTGAAGACGGCGCAGGAGACGAGGGCGACGACCGCGACGCCGCCGGGTATCCAGCCGAGAAGGGCCTGCGAGAGGGCGACGAGCCGCTTGGGGGTACGGCTCTCCGCGAGCATGTACCCGGCGAACGTGAAGAGCGGAATGGCCAAAAGGGTAGGCGCGCTGGCGATCCTGAACAGTTCGACGATCATGGCGGAGGAATCGGTCCCGGTGGAGTGAAACGCGATCAGCCCGATGGCCCCGAGGACGGCGAAGATCGGCGATCCGAGGAACGCCAGGACGACGAGCGCGAGCGCAATCAGGAGAACCTCCATCAGGCCGGGCCCCCTTCCCGGCCGCTCCCCGCGGGGGGAAACGTATGACCGGAGAATGAGGCGAGCCTGCGGATGATGCCCACCAGAATACGGAGGGAGATCAGGATAAACCCGGCGGGCAGGATGAGCTGGGACCACCAGGTTGGCACGTCGAACCCCCCGATGGTGACGAGCGTGTCCCGGAACCCGATCTCGTTCAGGACGAAGGTCCGCGAGGCATCCGCCAGGAGCAGACAAACGGCGAGCGTGAAGAGGTCCGTCACGACGCTGACCACCGCCGTCGCCCGCGGCTTCAGGAAACGGCCGGCGAGGTCGATCCTGATGTGCTTGTCCTGCTGTGTCGCGAGGGAAGCCCCCATGAAACCGAGCCAGAGGACCGCGTTGCGCAGGAGCGGGTCGGCCCAGATCAGCCCCATGGAGAGCACATTCCGCAGGATGACCTGGGAAAAAGCGAGAACGATCATGAGGGAAAAGAGCAGGACCAGGAAGCCCCGCTCGACCGCCAGGAGGACCGTGTTCAGCCGGAGGAGGAGTCTCACTTCGGCGCGGCCGCCGGCGTCCGCCGGTACACTTCCAGGGCCGACTCCAGCCTGTCGAGGAGGTCCTGCGGGTACAGTTTCCCGACGAGCATCCGCCTGGCGGAACGGCCGATCTCAAGGTACGTCAGGCGCTCGGCATCCGAGGACGGCTGCGTAAAGATGATGCCATTTTTTTTCAGGGTCTCAAGCGCGGCGGCATTATCCGTCCGGCTCACCTCCGTGAGCTTGCGCATGTACTTCCGCCCGTTCGATTTCAAGATGACCCTGAGATCCTCCGGGAGCTCCAGATATTTTTTCTTCGAGATGACCACGGCCCCGGCCGCGTTCGCCAGGGGGAGGTCGAGCATGTATTTCACGCGCGTAAACCACCCCAGCCCGATCGCCGCCAGCGGCACCGTGTAGACGCCGTCGATCAGGTTCGTCTGGAGAGAGGTGAGCACCTCGGTGATGGGAAGGGGAATCGGGTTGATGCCGAGAGCGCGGAACGAGGCCTCGGCGATCGGGTCCGTCTCCCACATCCACATTTTCGTCATGGAAAGATCGTCCTTCTTCCGGACGGGCGAGTTGGTAAAGATATACACGGAACCCACTTCAGCCCAGCCCAGGTTGACATACCCGGCCTCTTGCATGGCGTCCTCGAACTCGGGGCCGAATTTGGCGTACGCGAAATCGACCTCCTTCTGGTCGCGGAAGAGGAATGGAGATTCGAGGATGCGTGCCGACTTTGCGATGCTCGTGAGGCCGTTGCCCGTGATCCCCGCCGCGTGCAGCTGGCCCAGCTTCATCTTTCTCAGGTAGTCCTTCTCGTCCCCCTGGACCATGCTTGGATAGATCCGAAAACCGAGGCGTCCGCCGCTTTCCTTCCTGACGGCGTCGTCGAATTCCGTCATCACGTTCATCCACGAGCTCCCCTCGGGCGCGAGCGTCGCGAACTTGATCACGTGTTCCTGCGCCGGCGCACGGACGGCGCACAGGAGGAGCGCGGCAAGGAGGAGCGGTTGCATCCGGAATAATTTCATCATCGGGACCGTCGCATTAAAAGGATGCGTCGAATTTTTTTCGAAAAAGGACGGCTTTTCGTTTCGCGATCGCGTTCGAGAGCCGCGCCTCGGGTAGGATGTCGATCGAGGCCGTATCCACGGCGGTCAGCAGCCCCGCGAAAAGCACGCTGTCCAGCGTCTGCACGGCGTAGTGCCGGGCGTAGTAGACGTAGGTCAGGAGGAATTTCCCCCCGTTGATTTCGAGCGCGCGTTCGAAGTGCGCGCGCGAAGCCGCCGTGTCGCCCCCGAAGATCGGCGGCTTGCTCCCCTTGAGAGTCCCGAGGAAGAAGTCGGCGCCGCCGTAGAAATAACCGGGGTCTTTTTCCCGCACCCACGCGATCATCTCCTCCACCCTCGGGAGTTCGGCGAGGGCGTCGGTATTGGTCCGGTCGAGAGAGATGGCGCTTCCCCAGGCGACGGCGGTCCAGAAGATCGCCGGTACGTCCGATTTCGAGGCGCGTCGCAGGGCATCGCTCAGACCGGCGGGGTCCGACCTGAGCGACCTGCCGATGGCGCTTTCGGGCGGGAAGAGACGCAGGCCGTAGTCCAGGCCGCGTCGGTAAAACCCGCGCGCCCGGACGGGATCCGCATCTTCCACAAAGCCCATCGCGTAACTCGCGTACCCCCGGCAGGTCATCAATAAAACCCGGTCATTGTCCGGCTCGCTTCTCAAAACCGATTCGAGGAGCTTCAGGTTCGACGCGATGCCGGCCTCCGCCAGGGCGAGGTCCGATTCCTCGTTCAGCACCAGGAAGCCGTCTTCCATGATCCCGGTCAGGGAGCCGACCGCGATCTGCTGGAAACACCCCTGGAAGAGCATGACGCAGAGAATGAGGAGTATGGGAGTGGCGCGCATGACAGTGTGAATATAGAAAAATCCCGTGAAGAGCAAAATGCCGGGGGGCCGCCCTCAGATGTCGGCGCCAAGGGAGAAATAGTACTGCGGCGCGGAGAAATGCTGCCAGTCGAAGGCCCACGCCACGTCCATCTTGAGGAGGAATCCGAGGATCACCATCCTCACGCCGTACCCCATGCCGTGGAGAAGGTCCCGCGTCACCACCTCGTTCCTCCCGTTGCGCACGAAGAGGCGCAGGTCAATGTTGTCCGTCCATGTCGCGCCGGCGTCCATGAAGAGCGTGCCGGTGAACGTCTGGAAGAAGACGGGGAGGGGCCCCGCGGTGACGTAGCCGAACAGGGGGAAACGCAGCTCCGCGTTGACCAGCGCGTATTTCGTCCCGTTGCGGGCGTTGTAGTTGAATCCCCTGAGCGGGATGGCGGTCGTCAGGAAGAGGTAGTCGTCGGCCGTCTCGATCGGGAAACTGTTGTTCTCGAACCGGCGATTGATCCAGTTGTCCACGCCGCCGATGATGAACCGCTGGGGGTTTCTCCCGAAGCTTCCCCCTCCCGCGAACCGGAGGGCGAAGGTGTACCAGGGCCCGAGGCGTTTGTACATCCGGTAGTCGGCGGTGATGCTGTAGAAGGCCGGATCGTCGGAGAACATCCCGGGACTGGCGATCGCCGAAATGTTGAGCCGCCTCCCGGTGGATGGCGCGATCAATCCCCAGAGGGAAGTGTCGTCCACGTAGGCGAGGGACGGGAGGACCACCATGCTCTTGTCCGAAGGCATCGAGGGGATGTCAAGGTTGTCCCGCCTGACGTTCATCCACGAGAGGCCGAAATCGAACCGCCGGAACTTGGTGAGGGGATAGAGGGCGAAGAGATTCACGCCGTAATTCCGGAACCGGTTCACCGTCTCGATGCCGGTGGCGTCGTCGCGCAGGTAGACGGCGCGGGCGCTGTGAAAGCCCTGGATCCCGTAGTCGATTCTGTCCGGGAGATAGAGATACGCGAGCGCATAGTCGCTGTTCTTCAGGTCGAAAAGGAGGTTCGTGATAATGAAGATCTGGTGGTCCCCCAGCATGTCGCTGAAGGCCATGATCGTCGACCCCTGGACCCCGTAGAAGGTGTTGTATCCCGCGTTCCCGTAGATGATGTCGGGGGAGAAGTTCAGCCTGTACTTGTTGACGCGGTAATTTCCGTTCTCGTCGATGTTCCCGGTGATCCCGGGGAGCGATGCGGTGTCCCGGGCCGACGCGAGGGAATCCTCCTCGTCCCTCCGGAAGACGTGGTTCCTGAGGTTCAATCCCGTCTCCTGCTCGCGGCGCGCGGCGCCTTCGGTGGAGGTGTTCAGGAGGATGCCCTCGCCGACGGAGAGCGTGTCGGTCCGGGCGGCCGCCGTCCGTCTCCCGATGCCGCGCGACTCTCGGAAGAACTCCGTCTTCTCCAGTTCCGCGACCTCCAGCCGCCGGTCCAGGGGGGCGCGGAGGAGGAAAATGTCGAAGCCGGCGTCGTTCAGCGAACTGAACGCCAGCTTCTCGCCGTTGCGCGAGAGGGAGAGCTGGTAGACCCCGCTGATGGAATTGGTGATCGGGCGGACGGCGTCCGACCGGAGGTCGCGGACGTAAATATTATTGATCCCGTTCATGTCCGAGATGAAGAGCAGGTGGTCCCCGTCGGGAGTGGCGGCGGGCGACGTCTCGCTGCTCCCGGGGAGATCGGTGATCCTCGTGATGACGCGGGAATCGAGGTCGACCCGGTAGAGGTCGGTCTCGCCGTAATTAAAATCCTGCATCCTGAACCCGGGGGGGACATTCCCGTCGACCATGTCACCGCGGTCGGAGGCGAAGACGACCGACCGGCCGTCGGCCGACCATGCGGGGTCGGATTCGCTGAAGATATCGTCGGTGAGGTTCGTCAGCGCGCCCGTCCCGAGGTCACAGACGTAGACGTCGGATTGCCCGGAGCGGACACCGATGAAGGCCAGGCGGTCGGGGGTCGCCGCCGGACCCCAGTCGACGGAAAAGATGCCGTCCAGTTCGAATTCGAGTTTCTGATCGTCGCCGCTTTCGACGTCGATCAGGATGACGGCGTCCCGTTCCCCGCTCTTCACCGCCAGGGCAAGCCGTCTCGCGTCGGGCGACCAGCTCATGCCGGGAGTGAGCAGGTGGAGCTCCTCGAACTGGGCGGTCTGCTGGCCGCTGACGAGCTTCCGGATGACGGTCCCGTCGTCGCTGCTCATCAGGTAGACGTCAAAGTATTCGCTCCGGTCGGAGATGAACGCGATGCGGTCGCCGCTGGGGGAGATCGCCGGGCTGGTATTGTAGAAGGCGTTCTCCTTCCGGTGGTCGGTGAGCCCGCGGGAATAATCTGCGGGGTCCTGCCGCTTTGCGATGTCGGGCCAGTAGAGGACCTTCTGCTCCTTCGTCCATTTCTCCGAGAGTTCCTCCACGTCCATCCCGATCGCCCCCTTGAAGCCCTGGTCGATGTTCCTGGCGCCCCTGACCCGGTTGAGGATGTCGCTGATTTCGTCGCGGCCGTACTTGTTGCCGATGTAGTTCCAGACCGACTGGCCGCCGCGATAGGCGAAATACCCTCCCAGCTGCCTGATCGGCGGAAGGTAGGCGTGGAGCGTGGCGTCGCGCATGAACATGTCGGAGTTCGTGTCCCAGCCGAGCGCCTCGTACTCCGCGAGGCCCTCGTTGAACCAGAGGGGGAGCTGGAGCGTGATGTTATTGGAGATGATCGACTGGATCGATCCGCCGTAGAACATGTCGTTGATGACGGCGTGGACGAGTTCGTGGTGGATCACGTGACGGAATTTTTTGTAATCCCCCTCGAAGGGAACCACGACCCTGTTCTTGAACAGCTCGGTCACGCCCCCGATGCCTTCCTCGAGATAGGAGGAGATGACGTTCGTCTGCTGGAAGGTGTTGTGGGAGTTATAGACGACGAAGGGGATGCGCGCGGTGATGCGGTGCCGGAAATTCCGGCTGATGGAGGTGTACGCCGACTCCGCCGCGTCCGCCGCGAAGGAGGCGATGTTTTCGTTCCCCTTGTCGAAATAGATATCGAAATGGGCGGTCTGGATATAGAGCCAGTCGAAAGTCTTATACTGGACCTTGTTCTTTCCGAAGCTCGTGCTCTGCGAGCGCGCGGGCCCGGCGGACAAAAGCCCGGCCAGGACGACGAGAAGTATGGCGGTGCAGGGTGATTTCAAAGACGATTCCGTGACGATGGTTCGATAAACAGTCTCCTTGCGTCCCCGGTAACATAAAGAATTTTCTGAACGAATTCCCGCCCGGGGCGGCGTGACGGGCGCCGGCAAGACGAGGGACGTCGGGCCGGTGGCGTCGGGGATGGGGGGCGATCCGTCGGGGCCGGTTCAGGAGTCCCGGGAGGGGTCCCCCGGCAGTACCAGCGTTTCGGGGAGCCCGATGGTTTCGTTCATCGATCCGGTCCGGTACCCCTGGAGGTCGAGCGTGACGTAATTGAATCCGAGTTCCTTCAGGCGCGACACGATCCTGGCCCGGTTCTCGTCGCGGACCGCGTTCCAGATCTCGCGCGCGCCGACCTCGATCCGCGCCGTGCGCTCGTCGTGGTAGCGGACCCGGAATTCCCGGAACCCCATGTCGCGGAGGAGATTCTCGGCGGCGTCGATTTTCGCGAGCGACTCAAGCGAAATCGGCATCCCGTACGGGAACCTCGAGGAGAGGCAGGCGAAGGATCCTTTTTCCCATGTCGGCAGTTCCAGCAGGCGCGAGAGTTCACGGACGTCGGCCTTCGAAAAACCCGCCTCGAGAAGAGGGGATCGGACCCGTTGTTCCCCGCCCGCCCGCCTCCCCGGGCGGAAGTCGCCCAGGTCGTCGGTGATCGCGCCGTCCGCGATCCATGCCATGCCGCGCTCCCGCGCGATGTCGTGGAGCTTCGAGAAGAGTTCGGTCTTGCAGTAGTAGCAGCGGTCGACGGGGTTTTCCCTGAATTTCAGGACGTCGGTCTCTTCGGTGTTCACCTCGATGTGCCTCACGCCGATGGCGAGGGCGGTCCTCACGGCCTCCTCGTATTCGCGCGACGGGTACGTCGCCGATTTGCCGATGACCGCCAGGG
This sequence comes from Bacteroidota bacterium, assembly GCA_035292425.1. GTDB lineage: Bacteria > Bacteroidota > Ignavibacteria > UBA10030 > SZUA-254 > SZUA-254. Next base: position 7,242 of record DATDQD010000290.1, on the reverse strand, counting down.
CGTTCCCGGAGAGGACGTCGTGGGCGACCTTCACCAGGAGCGTGCTGTCCACGCCGCCCGAATAGCCGATGACCACGCTTCCCATCTCCCGGAGGATCGACACCAGAATACCGTGCTTCTCGCGGATTTCCGGAGACATGCGTCTTACTTTTTCAGGAAATGGGTCAGGTCCCTGAGAGACTTCACTCCGGGGAACTCCTTCTCGAACACCTCTTTCTTCCTGGGGTCGAGGCGGAAGGAGGTCTTGAGGGATTCGAGGGCGTCGAGCGTCTTGCGCATGAGGAAGAGGACCTTCGCGCGGCTGTAGTAGGGGTCGGACCACCGGGGCTGGAGCTCGATGCACTTGTTGAACGCCTTGAGGGCTTCCTTGAAATAACCGTACTCCAGGAGCGTCTCGCCCAGGTCGAACCAGGCCTCGATGTTCGTCGGGTCGAAGCGGACGGCCATCCGGTAGCTGTGGAGGGCTTCCTTCCATTTCCCGAGGTTGTAGGCGGCGTCCGCCCTTGCGTACCAGAGCTCGGGGTAGTCGCGGCAGAGGGCCAGCGCCCTGTTGAAGTCGGTGTAGGCCTTCCGGAACTGCTCGAGGGAATCGTAACAGCTCCCGCGGCCGAAGTAGGACTCGTAATGGCGCGGGTCGTTCCTGATCGCCTGCGAGAAGCACTTGATCGCTTCTTTAAACAGGCCGAGCTCCTCGTAGGCGTTCCCCAGGTTATGCCATGCCGGCACGTCACGTTCGTCGAGTTTCAGCGTCCGCTTGTAGCAGTCCGAGGCGTCGTAGAGCCGCCCCAGGTTCGCGCAGGCGTTCCCCTTGTTGTACCACCCGGCGGCGAAGTCCTCCTTGAGGGCGAGGGCATAATCGTAACTTTCAATCGACCGCACGTACTGACCCATCCGGTTGAGGATGATGCCCCTGTTGTACCAGGCGTTCGGATTGAAGGGGTCCATCTCGAGGTACTTCTCGTAACAGTCGAGGGCCTCGGGGAGGCGGTCCGTTGAATCGTAGCAGAAACCGAGTTCGTACCAGACGTCCTTCTGGTCGGGATCTTTTTCGATCATCCCCTTCAGGAGATTCATCGCCTGGTCGAACTGTTCGAGTTTTTCGAGGGTGAGGGCCTTGCTGAAGAGCGCCTCGTCGTTGTTGGAGTCGACCGAGAGGACCTCGTCGAAGCAACCGACGGCCTCCTGGCAGCGGTTCAGGTTGTCGAGGGTGATCCCCCGGCTGATCAGGAGTTCCTGGTCCGACGGATTGAGGGCGAGCGCCTTGTCGAGGCAGTCGAGGGCTTCCTCGAACCGCTGGAGATGGTTGAGGATGATCCCCTTTTTCTGCCAGGCTTCCGCGCTGTAGGTGACCTGTTCGAGGAGCAGATTGACGAAGGGGAGGGCGTCCTGGTACCTCTCGGCGTCGCAATAGTAGTTGACGATCTCCTCGAGGGCTTCGGCCGTCGAACTGCCGGGCGAGCCCTGTTTCAGGCGCTCGATCAGCTTCTGGACTTCGCGCTCGGGGTCGTTCCGGTCGCGGCCGGGGCCCGGGGCATCGTCGTCCGTATTTTCGAAGTCAAAGGTTTTCATCTCTCCCTGGGCGATTAGTAAAATATAATGAATTTTAAAAACGGAAGTCAAGTCGAACATGGGGAAAACGATTCTTATTCATTGTTTTTTGTCGGCAAATCGAGTATATTAAAACCTTCTGCGAAAAAGTGATCCAGGAAAATATCAGGATTGTGCAGGACCGCATCGCCGGCGCCTGCCGGCGCTCCGGACGGGACCCCGCGGCGGTGACGCTGATCGCGGTCTCCAAGACATTCGGGGCGGCGCAGATCGCCGAGGCGGGGCGTTACGGACTTTCGGACTTCGGCGAAAACTACATCCAGGAACTCAGGGCGAAGAAAGAGGTTCTGGCCGGGTCGGACATCCGCTGGCATTTCATCGGCCATCTCCAGACCAACAAGATCAGGTATATCGCGCAGTGGGTGCACATGATCCACTCGGTGGATTCGGTCAGGCTGTCGTCGGCGCTGTCGGCGGCGGGAGCGCGGATCGGGAGGACGATCCCGATCCTCGTCGAGGTGAATACCACCGGCGAAAGCTCGAAATTCGGCTGTCCGCCCGAACAAACCCCTGAATTTACAAGGGAAATCAGGGACCTGCCCTGGATCCGCGTGGCGGGCCTGATGACCATGGGGCCTCTTTCGGAAAACCCGGAAGCCGCCCGGCCGGCGTTCCGGCTCCTGAGGGGGCTGCGGGACCGGATCCGCGAGGACGGGCTGAACATCTCCCACCTCTCCATGGGGATGACGAACGATTTCGAGGTTGCGATCGAGGAAGGCGCGACACACCTTCGCATCGGGACGGCGATCTTCGGAGCGCGCGGACCGGGCGGACACTGAAAGGACGAAACCAGATGCAGATGAACGGACCGGCGATACGGAAGCAGACGTTCAGGAAGAAATTCCAGGGCGTCGACCAGACGGAGGTCTCCCAGTTTCTGGAGGATATTGCCGGGGATTTCGACCGCTTCCAGGCGGAGAACGCCGAACTCTCGAGGAAAGTGACGGAACTCGAGACGCAGCTGAAGGACTTCCGCTCCGTCGAGAAGGCCATGCAGCAGACGCTCATGCAGGCCCAGGATTCCACCGCGAGGGTGGTCGAGAACGCGCGGAAGGAGGCGCAACTCATCATCCAGGACGCCGAACTCAAGGGGGCGCAGATCATCGAAAAATCGAGGAGCGAACTGACCGTCCTGAAGGAACAGCTCACCATTCTCGGCGCCAAGAAAGAATCGATCGTGGCCCGCCTGAAAATGCTTCTCCACTCCGAGCTCGAACTGGTCAGGGCCCTCGAAGCGGGCAGCGAACCTTCACGGCCCCGCGAGGACGAGCCGCCTCCGCAGCAGGGCGGGCGCGCGACCGAGGTCGACGATATCATGAAAAGCCTGGACGAATAGCGCGCGCGACGATGGACCGTCAGGACACACGCCCGCAATCCGTCGCGGCGCCACAGCCCGCATCGCGCGTGATGGTGGGGGAAGCCGTCGAATTCATCAGGACCCGCACGACATCGGAGCCGGAGATCGGCATCATCCTGGGGACCGGCCTCGGCGGCCTGGTCAGGGAGATCGAGGTCGAGACCGTGATCGACTACGCGGAGATCCCGCATTTTCCCCTCTCCACCGTGGAGTCGCACCACGGCAGGCTGATTTTCGGGACGCTCGCGGGCGCGGCGGTCGTGGCCATGCAGGGCCGGTTCCATTATTACGAGGGATACTCGATGAAACAGATCACCTTCCCCGTGAGGGTGATGGCGAAAGGCCCCGGCCTGGGAGTGAAGACACTCCTGATTTCCAATGCCGCCGGCGGCATGAATCCCGACTTCCGGCGCGGAGACCTGATGATCATCGCCGACCACATCAATCTCCTCGGCGCCAACCCCCTCATCGGGCCGAACGATACCGACCTCGGCCCCAGGTTCCCCGACATGTCGGAACCGTACGACCGGGAGCTCATCGCGCTGGCGCGGGCGATTGCGATGGAGAAGTCCCTGCCGGTACGGACCGGGGTATTCGTCGCCGTCCCGGGGCCCAACCTCGAGACGAGGGCCGAGTACCGGTTCCTGAGGACCATCGGCGCGGACGCGGTGGGGATGTCGACGGTCCCGGAGACCATCGCGGCCGTCCACATGGGTTTAAAGGTGCTCGGTGTGTCGATCATTACGGACGAATGCATCCCCGAAACGCTCCAGCCCGTCGACGTCGAGGAGATCATTCGCGTCGCGGGAGAGGCGGAGCCCGATCTGACGGCCCTGTTCAGCGAGGTGGTGGCCCGGCTGGGCAGGCCAGGCGGGCCAGGCGGGCTGGAATTGAGCGGACGTTGAACGGATTTCACCAACAGGCAGGATAACGGTGTTCAAGGAATTCGGCGACAGGGTGGACTACCCGAAGATGGAAGAGGCGGTCCTGCAATTCTGGAAGGAGCACGACGTCTTCCGCCGGAGCGTCACGGAACGGGCCGGGAAGAAGGGGTATACCTTCTACGAAGGGCCTCCCACGGCCAACGGCCGCCCCGGGATCCACCATGTGATGAGCAGGACGCTCAAGGACCTTGTCTGCAGATACCACACGATGAAGGGGATGCAGGTCCACCGGAAGGCCGGATGGGACACCCACGGGCTTCCCGTCGAGATCGAGGTGGAAAAGTCGCTCGGATTCCGGCACAAGGAGGACATCGTCCGGTTCGGTGTGGCGAAGTTCAACGACGAATGCCGGAAGTCGGTGTGGAGGTACAAGCAGGAATGGGAGAGGCTGACCGACCGGATGGGATACTGGGTCGATCTCGCCAGTCCCTACGTCACCTTCGAGGACGACTACATCGAATCGGTCTGGTGGTCGCTCAAGCGATATTATGATGACGGGCTGATCTACAAGGGGTACAAGATCCAGCCCTACTGCCCCCGATGCGAAACTCCCCTCTCGACGCACGAAGTCTCCCTCGGGTACGAAGACGTCAGCGATCCCAGCATCTACGTCAAGGCGCCGGTGAAGGGGGAGAAGGGGACCTATTTCCTCGTCTGGACGACCACACCCTGGACGCTGATCTCCAACGTCGCCCTCGCGGTCCACGCGGGGGTGGACTACGTGAAGGTCCGCCACGGGGAGGATCTCCTGATCCTGGCCGAGGCCCGGCTGTCGGTGCTGGACGGGGAGTACGAGATCATTGAACGCTTCAGGGGCTCAGCCCTTCGCGGCATGGAGTACGAACGGCTGTATAACTACCACGAGCTCGACTCGAGGGCGTTCTTCGTGGTGGAGGCCGATTTCGTCACCACCGAGGACGGCTCCGGCATCGTCCACATGGCCCCCGCGTACGGGGAGGACGACTACCATACATCCCGCCGGCACAACATTCCGACCATCCACCCGGTGGACAAAAGCGGCAACTTCGGGCCGGAGGTGACGGACTTCGCGGGGATGTTCGTGAAGGACGCCGACCCCCTCATCATTAAAAACCTGAAGGAGCGGAAACTCCTCTATAAAAAGACGACGATCACGCACAGCTACCCCCATTGCTGGAGGTGCGGAACGCCGCTCCTGTACTATGCGCGCGAATCGTGGTACATCGCCACGACGCGGTACGCGAAGCGGATGATTGAGCTCAACGATACGATCCACTGGTACCCGCCCGAGGTGGGCACGGGGAGGTTCGGCAACTGGCTCGGGGAAAACAAGGACTGGTCGCTTTCGCGGGACCGCTTCTGGGGGACCCCGCTGCCGATCTGGATCTGCGGCGAGTGCGGGAAGCAGAAGTGCGTCGGGAGCATCGCGGAACTGCGGGAGGGGACAGGCGTCCCGGAACCGCTCGATCTCCACAAACCGCACGTCGACGACGTGGTCTTCCGGTGCTCGTGCGGCGGCGGGATGCGGCGGACGCCGGAACTGATCGACGTGTGGTACGATTCGGGCGCGATGCCCTTCGCCCAATGGCATTACCCCTTCGAGAACCGCGAAATCTTCGAGAGCCGGCACCCGGCGGACTTCATCTGCGAAGGAATCGACCAGACCCGGGGATGGTTCTATTCTCTTCACGCGATCAGCACATTCCTTTTCGACAGGCCGGCGTACAGAAACCTGATCGTCAACGAGCTCATCCTCGACGCTCAGGGACAGAAAATGTCGAAGTCGAAGGGGAACAGCGTGGACCCCTTCGGGGTGATCGAAAAATACGGGGCCGATACCGTGCGCTGGTACCTCGTGGCCACGTCCCCGCCCTGGAAGCCGACGCTCTTCGACGAGGGGGGCCTCCTCGAAGTCCAGCGTAAATTCTTCGGCACCCTGGTGAACACCTACGCGTTCTTCGCGCTCTACGCCAACATCGACGGCTACGACGGCGCCGGCGTCGGCGCCGAGGTGCCGCGGTCGGAGCGGCCGGAGATCGACCGCTGGATCCTCTCGGAACTCCATTCCCTCCTGGGGCGTTACCGGGAGTTGATGGACGCCTACGACGTCACGAAAGCGGCGAGGGCCGTCAGCGCGTTCACGATCGACCAGCTCTCCAACTGGTACGTCAGGCGGAACAGGAGGAGGTTCTGGAAGAACGAGGAGGGCGGTGACAAGCGTTCCGCCTACCGGACATTGCACGAGTGCCTGTCGGTCGTCTCGAAATTACTCGCGCCGTTCGCGCCGTTCCTCGCCGAGGAACTCCACCGGAACCTTGCCGGACAGCGTCCCGGCGGCGGGACGGACAGCGTCCACCTGGCGCTGCTCGGCGAACCCGACCCCTCCGCGATCGACAGGGAACTCGAAGCGAGGATGGAGAAGGCCCAGGCCATCGTCACGCTCGTCCGATCGATCAGGAACCGGACGAACCTGAAAGTACGGCAGCCGCTCAGGCGCCTGATCGTCCCGGTCTCGTCGGACTGGGAGCGGGCGCAGATCGAGCGGATGAAGTCGGTCATCCTCGACGAGACGAACGTGAAGTCGATCGAGTTCGTCGGGGACGACGCGGGAATCGTGCGGAAGAGCATCAAGCCGAATTTCAAAGTGCTCGGACCGAAGTACGGGAAGGCGGTCCAGGGGATCGCCGCGGCCATCAGGGGTTTCGGCGACGCCGAGATCCGCGCCCTCGAGCGGGAGGGATCCTGCCCCGTCACGCCCGGAGGGACCGGGGGGACCGTGCTCCGCGAGGACGTGGAAATCATCCGGGAGGACATCGAGGGCTGGGCTGTGGAGACGGACAACCGGCTCACGGTGGCGCTCGATACGGAGCTCGATCCCGTCCTGATCGGCGAGGGGTTTGCCCGGGAGTTCGTCAACCGGGTGCAGAACCTCCGGAAGGACTCCGGGTTCAAGGTCACCGACCGCATCGCCATCGCCTACCGGGCCGGGGAACGCCTCTCTTCGGCCCTGCGCGAGCACAAAGAGTATATCCAGAACGAGACTCTGGCAGTTGCCTTCACCGACGCGCCCGGCGGCGGGGGCGACACCGGCGAGGTCGAACTGAACGGCGAAAGCTGTTCGATTTCGATCAAACGGATTTCTTGAACCAACATCACAGGGAACACGCTCATGCCCACACCGAAGAAACCGACAACAAAGAAACAGCCGGCGAAGGCCGTCCCGAAGAAAGCGGCCCCGAAAATCAAGCTGCCCGCGGTCCGGAAGACGGCCCCCGGGCCCAGGCCCGCGCCGGTGAGGCCGGCCCCCGCCCGGCCCCCCCAGGCGGCCCCCGCCCGGCCGCCCCAGGCGGCCCC
>DATDQD010000289.1:0-3899 GCA_035292425.1 Bacteroidota bacterium | reverse complement strand
TCACGAAAATCTATAAAAACCGCCTAAATAACTTGACTTTCATCCATAAATGCCTAAATTTCTAGACCACGGTGGGGAAAAGTGGAGAATTATGGAGTGAAATTCTGACGAATTTCAAAGGGTGACGAATCTCCTCCCGTGAAAAAAAAATTTTATGTCCTCATTCAAAGGAACATACACTCACTCGGTCGATGAGAAGGGGAGACTCAACCTTCCGGCGAAACTGCGGAAGTACGTCTCTCCCGAGAACAACGACACGTACGTGGTGACGCGCGGCTTCGAACAGTGTCTCTTCGTCTATCCCTTCGACGAATGGGCGAAAGTAGAGGCGAAGCTTCGCGAACTGAACAGCTACAATTCCGAGCACCGCAAATTCCTCAGGGCGGTTCTCGCGATGGCGAACGAAGTGCAGCTGGATTCCCAGGCCCGTCTCTCCGTTCCCCCCGATCTCCGCGACTACGCGAAAATCCGCGGAGAGGTGAAGATCATCGGCACGCTCGACAAGATCGAGCTGTGGGACCCGGGAATATACGAAAAATATGAAGCTTCGCTCACTGAATCGTACGAAGAGATCGCCGAAAAAGTCATGAAGTAATCCCCGCGCGCGCGGGGTAAGTCCGATTCACCCGGATGAAATGGATCAACCATATCACACCCCTGTGCTACTCGATGAAGTCCTCTCTTTCCTCCGGCCGAGGGAAGGGGGAACGTACGTCGATTGCACTCTCGGCGGCGGGGGACACGCAGAAGCCGTTCTTGACGCGATATCAGGAAAAGGATTGCTCGTGGGGTTCGACCGCGATCCCGACGCGATCCGCGCCGCGGGCGAGCGCCTCGGCCGGTTCGGGAAATCGGTCGCTCTCGTCCCGCACAATTTCGACGCCGTACGGAACCGGCTTCGTCAGCTGAACATCAATGAAGTCGACGGTTTTCTCCTGGACCTGGGCGTATCATCTCATCAGCTCAACGATCCGGGAAGGGGATTTTCGTTCCAGCAGGAAGGGCCCCTGGACATGAGGATGGACAGGGAGTCGGAGGTGAGCGGGCTGAAGGTCGTCAACACGTACGCGGAAGAGGATTTGAAGAGGATTTTCAGGGAGTACGGCGAGGAAAGAATGGCAAGCCGCATCGCGTGGAGGATAGCCCGGCAACGGGAGGAAAAACCGATGGAATCCACCGCGGACCTGGCGAAAGCGGTGCGCAGAGCCGTGGGGGGGCGGTTTATTCTCAAATCGCTCGCGAGGATTTTCCAGGCGATCAGGATCGAGGTAAACGACGAGCTCGAAAACCTCCGGAGGGTTCTCGGAGCCTCGATTCCACTGATGGCGCCGGGCGGAAGGATCGTCGTGATTTCGTACAACTCGCTCGAGGACAGGATCGTGAAGACCTGGATGCGGGAGGAAGCCCGGGTGAAGGACCGGCTGACGCTGCTGACGAAAAAGCCGGTGGTGCCGTCGGAGAAGGAATTATCCGAAAACAAGCGGTCGCGGAGCGCAAAACTCCGCGCGGCCGAGAGGAAACAGTCGTGAGCAGATCTCCCGTCACCGAACTTGAAGCGCCCGAAACCGCCGAACAGAAGCATCGACGCTTCGTCTACAGCGGAGAGCCGGGCGGCGGCTCGTCGGAATTCCTGACGCGCGGGAACAAACCGCTGAAGCGGCGGAGAAAGTCGCCCTTCAAAATCGTCAGCCTCATTGCCGCGATCTCCATCCTGATCGTGTTCTACGTGTGGAACAAGATCACGGTGAACCGTCTTGCCGCCGAGGTCGACGTCCTCGAGGCAAAGAAAAGGACGCTCGAGAGCATCAACGAGGGGTACAGGGCGGAAGTCGGCAGGAAATCAAGCCGGGACAACGTCGAGGGCCTGGCCATCAACAGGGTCAGGATGATCCACAACCCGGACCAGCCGATCTTCTTCGAGGTTGAGAACTATGAACCCGCTCCGCAGGAAAGCGAACGATGAAAGCGGGAGGCCATACGAAACAGATTGATCCACAGATGCCGGCGCTCCCACACCGGGATATCCCGCCGGAAGATCCGGGGGAGGGCCGGCGGTGGCGGCGCCGGCTCCGCCTGCTCCGGGTGGGCCTCCTCATCTTTTTCGGCTTCGTCTGCCTGAGACTGGTGCAGATCCAGATCGTGGAGTCGGAACGCTTTGCGCAGGCGGCGGACAGGCAGTACAAAAAAACGCTGGTCCTTCCCGCGCTCCGGGGGTCGCTGCTCGACAGGAACGGCAGCCCGATCGCCACCAGCACGATGTACGTCTCGGTCACAGCGGACCCGAAAAACGTCGACTCACACGCCGCAGCGCTCGCGAAGTCCCTTTCGAAGATCACCGGGAAGAAGCCGGGGTATTACCTCGGCCTTCTGAAGAAGGGAAAGAAGGGGCGGTACGCGATGCTGGAACGCTCCCTGGAGCAGAGGCCGGTCTACGCTTATAAGCTTGACACGCTGAATGGGGTGACGATCAGGGAGAAGTCCACGAGGGTCTACCATACCGGCATCGTCGCCGGTCAGCTGCTCGGGATGACGAACGACGGGGACAGCGGAATCGCCGGCATCGAGCTGGGGTTCGATAAACCCCTGACCGGGATCGACGGTTATGTCGTCTACCAGCGGGTCTCCCGGATGAAGGACGTTCCCTCGGTCGATTACCCCCGGGTGGAACCGGTGCCCGGCCGGACTGTCATGCTGACGATCGACATGCTCCTGCAGCAGATCGCTGAAAGCGAACTCGAGAGGGGCGTGAAGGAAAACGACGCCGAGGGGGGGATCGTCGTCATGATCCGGCCGGAGACCGGCGAGGTTCTTGCCCTGGCGCAGTACCCCAGGGTGAATCCGGCGCAGTTCGGGAAAGCGTCGAAGGAGAATCAGAAACTCCGCGCCGTCACGGACATGGTGGAACCGGGCAGCGTATTCAAGCTGGTGACCGCCGCGGCGGCCCTGGAACACGGGTTGATATCGTCCGAGCGGAAGTTCGACGCTGAAAACGGGGTCTACAAAGTATACAGGAAGGGACGGAAAACCCCCCGGGTGATCAAAGACGTGCACAAGTACCCGACCCTCACCTTCCGCGAAAGCATTGAGCATTCCAGCAACATCGTGATGGCGAAGGCCAGCGACCTCATCGGCAACGAGCTGCTCTACACGACGGCGCGTGATTTCGGCTTCGGCACGAAGACGGGGATCGATGTCCCGGCCGAAATCGGAGGGCGCCTCAAAAAACCGGTGGAATGGTCGTCGCTGACCCGCCATAGCATGTCGTACGGCTACGAAGTCGGCGTGACGCCGATACAGATCGCCGCCGCCTATGCCGCGATCGCCAACGGGGGCGTGCTGATGAGGCCGTACATCCTCGGGAAGGTACTCGGCCCGGATGGCAGCGTGCTGGCGGAGACGGAGCCGGCCCCGGTCAGGGAGGTCGTGTCCGGGGAAACCGCGGCCATGCTGACGTCGTTCCTCGAAGGCGTGGTGGAACGCGGAACGGCCACCTCCGCGAAGATCCCCGGCATCAGGATCGCCGGAAAAACCGGGACGTCGAAAAGACTGGTGAAGGGTAAATACGAGGGAAGCGAATACACGGCCTCGTTCGTCGGTTTCTTTCCCGCCGAAGACCCGAAGCTGGTGTGCCTGGTGATGCTGGACAAGCCGAGGGGGATCAACTATTACGGCGGCACCACGAGCGCGCCGATTTTCCGCGAGATCGTAAAGAGGATCGTCGCGTCGTCCGACGGGTATGCCATACCGATTGCGGAAGAGCTCCCCGGCGACGCCGTACGGCGGGACGCCCTTCCGTCCAGGGAGCGGGCCCGGCAGAAGACCGCCTCCGCGGCCGCGCAAAAGAGATCGACCGCAGTCATCGCCCGCCAGATCGTTCCAGACGTCCGGGGAATGTCGTG
>DATDQD010000288.1:0-3470 GCA_035292425.1 Bacteroidota bacterium | reverse complement strand
GCTATGAAGTGGCCGAGCTCGTGCACGAAAATCAGCAGACCGAGGGTGACCCCCGTGTAAAAAATCATGTACAGTGCGCCCATGCGCTTGAGTTCCTTAGTTGTATTTTCTGAGATACGATCGGGTTTCGGCGTCGGTCGCGACGATGTCCTCGAGCGACGGCGCCGGACGGGCGGGGAAGCGGTCGAGCGCCTCCTCGATGACCGCGGGGATCCTGTCGAATCCCAGGCGTCCGCGGAGGAAGAGGTCGACGCCGACCTCGTTCGCAGCGTTCAGCACCACCGGAGCGCTTCCGCCGGCCTCGAGGGCCCTGTACGCAAGCGCGAGGCACCGGAATTTCTTCATGTCCGGCTTCCTGAATGTCATGTCCGCCATGTTCGAAAAGTCGAGCCGCTGCCAGTTGGCAGTCGTCCGGGCGGGATGCGTGAGGGCGTACTGGATCGGGATCTTCATGTCGGGCACTCCTAATTGCGCCTTCACCGAACCGTCCACGAATTCCACCATCGAGTGAATGACCGACTGGGGATGGATCAGGACTTCGATCCGGTCCGCGGGGAGCCCGAAGAGCCAGTGGGCCTCGATCACCTCGAGCCCCTTGTTCATCATCGTCGCGGAGTCGATTGTGACTTTCTTCCCCATCTTCCATGTGGGGTGACGCAGGGCATCCTCAACCGTGACCTTTGAAAATTCCGAGGCATCGAGGTCCAGGAACGGGCCGCCGGAGGCGGTGAGGATGAGCCGCCGCACCGAGGCCGGGTCTTCGCCGGCGAGGCACTGCAGTATCGCGCTGTGCTCGCTGTCGATCGGGATGATCTTCGCCCCGTGTTTTCGGGCGAGCTCCGTCATCAGCTCACCGGCGACGACGAGCGTCTCCTTGTTCGCCAGGGCCACCGTTTTACCGAGTTTAAGTGCCTCGATCGTCGGCGCCAGCCCGGCGAAACCGACCATCGAGCCGATCACCAGGTCGACGTCGGGGCGGCGGACCAGCTCCAGCAGGCCGTCGGCCCCGGAGTACACCCTCACCGCGCCGTTCATGCTGGAGCGAAACCGTTCAGCCGCCGCCGGGTCGAGCACCGCAACGGCCTCAGGGCGGTACTTCCGCACCTGCTCGAAGAGGGTGTCGACGTTGCTGTTGGCGGTGAGGTAGAGGGGCCTGAAACGGTCGGGGAAGCCCGAGATGACCTCGAGGCTGCTGATCCCGATGGAACCGGTGGAGCCGAGTATGCAGATATTCTTCATTGCGGCATAAAACGAGTATGCCCCTGATTCACGGGGCACGTTCGTCCTCAAATCTACCAAATTCGCGCGTGGGATACAAACGCAGGGGAATATGCCACGGGTACGCCGGGGGGCGCATACCCATCCACCGGGCAGGGAGGCGTGTCGTGGCTCAGAAGGGCGTGTCCTCGCCGACACTCACGGGGGGTGGAAGCATGCTTTCCATGCCCATCGGCGCGAGCCGCTCGAATCCCGCGTATTCCTTGTGGAACGCGAGCCGGACGACGGCTGTGGGGCCGTTTCTCTGTTTTCCGATGATGATCTCGGCAACCCCCTCCGACGGGATGGTGCCGTATTCCTCGTCCTTGATCTCCATGATGCCGTACATCTCCGGCCGGTGCACGAACATCACCACGTCCGCGTCCTGCTCTATCGCGCCCGAATTATGGCTCACAAGACCGTCCGCGAGCCAGGAAGATGTTTCCGGAACGGTGAGGTCGAATACATCTTCTTCACGATAGTGGTGAATCGAGATAATCTCATCCCAGGTTCGTTCCCACCCGGTGTCCTCGATATCGGTGGTGTCAGCGTCCGGGTGCGACCCGACCAATTCATGAACGCGAGAGGCCACAGCGAGACTTTCTCCGACAGTCAGATCATTTACTTTTCTCCATCCGTCAAATCCATACAGCCGATGCTCAGCCGTCGCCCGTATACTCCGGCCGCTCGAAAGTCGCACCTCAAACACCGGCCTTCTTCCAACCCGCCATACCGCGTCCGACAGGGCTGTACCAATCCGTTCGTCCGGATACATTGTCAGTACCGGAATTTCACGACCAACGAGTTGGCTGATTGGTACCCTTCGCCCGTCAGCGAGACACACCAGCGTGTCTCCGGTAACGCATTCTCGTAAATCCGCCAGCATCGGGCGTTTGTCGCCGCGGGCCTCGACGGCGCGGTTGAGCTGGGAGAGGGCGATCACCGGGATGTTGAGCTCCTTGGCGAGGGCCTTGAGCGACCGGGAGATCATCGAGATTTCGCGCTCGCGCGACTCGGCGTTCTTCGGCCCCTGGATCAACTGCAGGTAGTCGGCGATCACCAGACCGATGCCGTGCTCCGCCTTGAGGCGCCGCGCCTTCGCGCGGAGCTCCAGGATGCTGAGGGCGGGCGTATCGTCGATGAAGATCTTCGCCTCGGCCAGCCGGCCGACGTTTCGGCTGAGGTTCTTCCACTTGTCCTCGTGGAGCCGGCCTGTGCGCAGCTCGTGCGCGTTCACCTTCGCCTCGGCCGCGAGCAGGCGGATGATCAGCTGCTGCTCGGCCATCTCAAGGCTGAAGATTCCGACCGCCGTTTTCTTGTCCTTGTGGAGGGCCGCATTCCGGGCCATCGAGAGGGCGAGCGCCGTCTTCCCCTGGCTCGGCCGTCCCGCGATGATGATCAGGTCGGACTTCTGGAACCCCCCGGTTTTATCGTCCAGTTTGGGAAAACCGCTCGGCACGCCGGTAATCCCGCCGTGCATCCCGTGCAGGGCCTGGAGCGTCTCCATGGTCTCGGCGAGCGCCGAGTGGAGGGGAGTGAAGGACTTCTTGAGCCGCTGTTCCGAGATGGAGAAGATCTTCCCCTCCGCCTCGTCGAGGAGGTCGAGGGCGTCCTCGGTCTCGTTGTAGGCGCGCGAGGCCACCTCGGTCGCCGACGCGATGAGGCTCCGCATGAGCGATTTTTCCAGTATAATCCGCGCGTGGTATTCGATGTTCGCCGCGGTTGAGACGTTCATGGTGAGCTCGGTGACGTACAGCGGATCGTTCGAGGGGTCGAGCGTTCCCTGCTTGCGCAGTTCCTCTGTCACGGTGACGGCGTCCACCGGCTCCGATCGCTCGAAGAGCCCGTTCATCGCGCGAAAAATCTTCCGGTGCATCGGGGTGTAGAACGAGTCTTCGTTCAGCGATTCGAGCGCCTTCGGAACCGCCTCGCGGTCGATCAGCATCGCGCCGAGGACGGCCTTCTCCACGTCCACCGCCTGGGGCGGGACCCGGCCCTCGGAGGCGGGAATCGTTGAAGAGTCCGGCCCGGACGGTCCGCGTTTTCTATTTGCCACGGGTTGCCTCGTATGCGGTCATGAACATTTTCATATCCTCCCACGTCGGTTTTTTCCACTCGGGGTTCCTGAGGAGCGCCGCCGGGTGGTAGGTCACGATCAGGCCGATCCCGTGAAAATCGTGAATGCGTCCGCGCATCGCCGACAACCCGTCGGC
>DATDQD010000287.1:0-3696 GCA_035292425.1 Bacteroidota bacterium | reverse complement strand
GTACTACGAGAAGCACGACGCCGTCTCGGTCCTCGACTACCTCCGATCCAGATCCGACCTGTCCGGATCGCCGATTGCCTTCTTCGGCACATCCATGGGCGCCGCGGTGGCGATCCAGGCCGCCGCGATCGACCCGCGCATCAGGGCCGTCATCGCAGAAAATTCGTTCGCCACGCTCCGCTCGATTTTCGACGACTACCAGAAACGGATGATCAAGCTCCCGTTCCATTACCTCCGGAACCTCGTGATCAAGCGCTCCGAGCTGACCGCGCGTTTCAGGGCCAACGACGTCTCTCCCATCGAGGCCGTGAGGAACATCTCGATTCCCATCCTGATCATCGCGGGGGAACGCGACCAGCTCATCAACGCCGACTACTCCCGGCGGCTCTACGCCGCCGCCGTCGAGCCGAAGGAATTCTACCCGATACCGGGCGCGTCGCACTCCGACACATGGATTGTCGGGGGCAGGGCGTACGAAGAGACGATACTCGGATTTTTACGAAGGTCCCTGGAATGAAACGCCTCCTGACCGTGCTCGCCGTCTGGCTCCTCTGGTGGGGCCCCTCCCACGCGGGGCAGGAATTTTCGACGGAAAACGCCGCCGGTCTCCTCCGGAAGCTCTCGGTGGAGATCGGCCCCCGGCCGATGGGTTCGCCCGCAGAACGCGAGGCGCTCGGGTTCGCCGCAGCGAAGCTGCTGGACTACGGGTGCGACACCGCGTACGTCATGCCGATGACGCAGACGAAGGCCGTCAACACGTCGAGCGGCGTCGCCATAGGGATCATGAAGGGGAAGACCGGCCGGATTATTATTTTGGGCGGTCATATTGATACCGCCGGCCCGGAAATTCCGGGGGCGAACGACGACGGTTCGGGGACCGCCGTGGTCCTCGAGGCGGCGAGGGTGCTCTCCGGGAAGGACCTCGAATCGACGATCGTCTTCGCCCTCTTCGGCGGGGAGGAACAGGGTCTCGAGGGTTCGGAGTATTTCGTGAACCGGTTCGAACCGCTCGACAGCGTCGTCCTCATGCTCCAGGTGGACATGGCCAACGGCCTCGGGACGCTGATCATGGACCCGGACGCCCACGGCGCGTCGGCCCCCGGCTGGCTCGTCCGCGCCGCGGTCGCGGAATTCGACGCCCTCGGGTATTCGGGCCTGATCTACCCCACGCATTACTTCGCGGTGAATTACAGCGCGAAGAGCGGGTCCGGTTCGGACCACGTGCCGTTCCTTCTCGCCGGGATCCCGGCGATCGATTTCACGACCGACGTCGGCGACCCGATCCACACCCAGCAGGACACTTACGGAAACTTCGACGTGGCCGGCCTGAAACGTTCCGGCGAGCTGGTGCTCCGGCTCGTCGAACGGTTCGACCGGGGGACCCCGGACCGCACCACGGAGCGGTACTGGCTCTACCTGTTCCTCGGGATTCCGGTCATGGTGCCCATTCCCCTCGTGTGGGTATTTGTTGCGCTCGCGCCGGCGCTCGGGCTCACCGTCCTGCTCCGCCTCCGGCGCTCCCACCTGGCGCTCAGGGCGACGGAGGGATACTCCGAGCGAAAATGGACGGCCCTGAAGATCTGGCTGATCGCCGCCCTGGTCTCGTCGCTCGGGTGGATGTCGCCCGACCTGATCGGCCTCCTCAAGGGGCTCCGCTATCCCTGGTTCGCGCATCCGGAGTACTACTACGTTCCGGCCCTCCTCGCGTGCCTCTTCGGGCTCCTGGCAGGTGTCCGCATGGCCGCCTGGCTGAAAATCTCCGTGAGCCCGTACGTCCTCTTCAAGAGGAGTTTCATCGTCCTGACGCCTCTCACTTTCTTCACTGCCTGGGCCGGCGTGGAAATGGCAGTGGAACCCGCCGTCTGCCTGGCGCTCCTCTCGGTCGCCCTGCTCATGCCATGGCCGCTCCCGGCGGCGCTCGCGGCTCTGGCGGCCCCCGTCTGGATGTTCCGCCTCATCTTCTCGGAGGCGGCCATGCTGAACTTCCGTTTCGCGGCCCCGCAGCTTCCCGGATCCCTGGCCGCGACGATCGCCGTCAACGCGGCATGGATCTTCGTCCTCTCCCTCCTCGTCTTCGCGTGGTTGCCGGGCGCCGCCGCGGTCATACGCCGGAGGGCGAACCCCTGGACCTTCATCGCCGCTGTGAAATCCCGCCGCCTCATGGTCATCACCGCCGGCCTCTTCGGGATCTGCTGCGTCCTCCTCCTCCTTGTCCCCTCCTACGAACGACCCTGGTATCCCGAGGTGCAGATCGAGCAGGTCGACAGGACCGGGACGGCCGACGACACGCTCAGGATCCGGGGGTCGGACTACCTGACCGGCGCGGAGATACGACATGGAAACGTTGATACGGTGATGGAAGCCGGGACGCTGCGGTATACCGCGGCCGGGGCGCTGCCCGGCAGCCCGCGGTGGCTGGACGTGGAGAGGGAGATCACGAGGGAAGCCGGGGATTCCACGGCGGCGTACGAGGTCCTTGTGCGGCTCCGGACGCCTTTCCGTCCCTACACCGTCACCGTGGTCTATTCATCGGCTCGCGGCGCGTCCCCCCCGATCACGACGTCGCTCCGGACACAGGCGAGGGACGGCGGAACGAGGATATCGTGGTACTCCTTCCCCGACACCGCGATGGGCGTGCCGGTCAGATTTTCCGTCCCGGCGGGCGATACGCTGAGGGAAGAGATCACGGTAACGTTCGATTCGCTGATGCTGCCGGTGGAGTTTCGCTACAGGGAGGCGAACGTCACGCGGAGATGCATCGTGAAGGAGACGGCCTTTTATCCCGGTGCCGCCGGAGGAGATGCGCCGGAGGGGACGCGCTGACCGCTCAGGAATCCGGCAGCGCCCTCAGGTCGGCGAGGAGGGCGAGCATGTCGGAGGGAAGATCGGAATCGAAATACATCCTCTCTTTTCTCCCCGGGTGGAAAAAACCGAGCGTCTTCGCGTGCAGGGCCTGGCGATTCACGATGCCCAGCCACCGCTGGACACGCTCTTTTTTATGTGCGCCCGCCCCCGCCCCCGGCATCCGCCTCCCCCCGTAGGTGGGATCCCCGAAGACGGGGTGCCCGAGGTGGTGCATGTGCACGCGGATCTGGTGCGTGCGGCCGGTCCTGAGTTTCAGTCTCACGAGCGACAGGTCCCCGAATTCCTCTATCACCTCGTAGTCTGTGCTCGCTTCCTTGCCGGAACCGCTGACGGCGAATTTCTTCCTGTCCGACTTGCTTCTCCCCAGGGAGGCATTGATGGTGCCCCTCGCGGGATGGAGCCGTCCCCAGACGATCGCCCAGTATTCGCGCTCCGAGGTCCTCTCCGAAAACTGCTTCGCCAGTCGCGCGAGGGTCGGTTCGTTCTTCGCCACCACCATGATCCCCGACGTGTCCTTGTCGAGCCGGTGGACGATCCCGGGGCGCATCGGGTCGGGGAAGTCCGGGCTGACCCCCTTCCAGTGGTGGAGGAGGGCGTTCACCAGCGTTCCGGAGTAATGGGTGTAGGCGGGATGGGTGACCATGCCCGCGGGCTTGTTCAGGACGACGAGATCGGCGTCTTCATATAAAATGTCAAGGGGGATGTCTTCCGGTTCGACCTTCGGCGGGAGCGGCTTCGGGAGACGGATCGAGATCACCTCGCCGGGGGATACGCGGTGGCTGTTCCTCGCCGGTTTCCCGTCCACCAGGACGTGCCCGTCGCGGATCGCCT
>DATDQD010000286.1:0-17318 GCA_035292425.1 Bacteroidota bacterium | reverse complement strand
GCCGAGAAAACAGGTGAGTGTGACGAACCCTTCCGGCGCCCGCCCCGGGAACAGCGAAGAGGAAAAGAGGACGCCGAGGATGGCGAACGGCTCCACCTCGGGGATCAGGACGCCGAACCCGTCGAGAGGGTGGCCGACCAGTTCCCTCCGGAATCCGAGCACGAGCGAGGTGACGGGGGGATAATGAATTTCCGATAAGACCGACAGGTCGGCGCTCCCGCCGTTCCCGACGGCCATGCTCGAAAGCGCGTGGGCGGAGCCGGCGTAGAGCACGGCGCCGAACCCCGGGATCGCGGTCCCTCCCTCCGGGACGATTTCCCATCCCCCCGCCGCGCGGCGCATCGAGGCGACCCCCTGTCCGAGTTTGAGGCCGGGGCCGATCTGCCCGGCGAGGGCATCGGTGAGGACCTGGAGTCCCTCATCGAACGAAATCATCCCGGCCTCGTTCTTCCCCGCCTCCGGGCGTTTTTTCCTTTCCTTTGCGCCGAAGATCTGGCCCCGGATGAGCGATCCGTATTTCTGCTCCAGGGCGTGGAGTTTCGGGAAGGAGTGGCGGACCGAAAGCATTTCGGGATCCCCGGCATAGACGCCCGCAACGAACGGGTTGATGGCGTATTCGAGGAATTCCCTCCCGATCCTCCGGCGGACGAAATCGCCCAGGGACTCTTCGGCGTCCGCGGGGGAGCGGCCGATGAAGGGTTCCCGGAGGAGACGGAGTTTCGCCCGCAGCGAGAAAAGGGGCGTCGTGAGGAACGTCCCCGGGGAAAGGGGGAGGCGGAGCGGTCTCCTTCCCCTCACGATGAACCTGTTCTTCGCGACATCGCCCGGCGCCGTGACCCGGTTTCCCAGGCCGAGGTCCCCGACGAGCTCCATGATGAGGGGAGAGGTGAGGAGGATCGAATTGGGTCCGTGTTCGGCGAGAAACCCCTCCCTTCGTGTGGTCCGGATGACGCCGCCCGGGCGGTCCTGCGCATCGTGGAGAGACACCCCGACCCCCTTCTTTTTCAGAAGGTAGGCGGCCGTGAGCCCTGTGATGCCTCCCCCGATGATGGCGACTTTTGGCATAGGTTGGATCTCCGAAAACATAGAGAAAATTTCGCGCGGAATCAATCGGGTCCCCGGGCCGGCCGGCGTTCCTGTCTTGAGTCTCTATAAAAGATTTTGTATCTTTTCGGGCGTCATTCCGTCCCTTCTCCGCGGGGGGATCCGCTCGACACCATCAATCACATCGGAAAGGATATAGCTTGCGCGAGGTCACTCTGCTCCTCCATTTCATCGGACTTGGACTCCTCGTCACCACGATGCTCGGGGGGTTCCTGATGCACAGGCAGTACCGGAAGGCCCCCGATCTGCGTACCAAGGCCCTTATCCTGAAAACGGCCAGGCCCTTCGGCCTCCTGAGCCCCATCGCCATGCTCCTGATGCTGGTGACCGGCATCGGAAACATGCATGGTATCGGAATCGGAATAGTTCAAACGATCATCGGATCCCGGAATTTACTTCTCACTCAATCGCTGGAAGGCATTGATTTTTGGTGGCTCAGCGCCAAACTGGTGTTTTTTGCCGTCGCCTTCGCCGCCGGGATCGTGCTCGGCATTTTCGCGAAGAAGCGGGGGACGCTCGTCCACGCGATGTCCCTGGGCGACGCAGGCCCCGATGCCGGAGCGCGGCTTGCATTATATGACTCCATCCTCACCGCGGGTCACATCATCATGCCTGTCCTTCTGATCACCATCTTATACTTGTCCGTGCACGGCAGGCTCGGCGGTCAATGACGCCCGGATGCCGGCGATGCCCCGGGTCATCATGAAATGAGAGAGTATCTTCTCTATATCGACGGCGCCTTCGTCCCCGCCACCGACGGCCGGACGTTCGACTCCGTCAATCCCCACGACGGCGCGATCGTGGCCCGCGCGGCCAGGGCCGGGGCGGATGACGTCCGCAAGGCGGTCGCCGCGGCGCGGCGCGCCTTCGACGACGGCCCATGGCCCCGGATGACGGGCAGTGAGCGGGCCGCCCTCCTGAAGTCGATTTCGGATACAATCAACGAGCGGACCGGGGAGCTCGAAGAGCTCGAGATCGACGATTCTGGCTCGACCCTCCGCAAGGTCAGGGACGACGTGAAGCTGAGCGCGAGGGCGATGTACTATTTTTCAAAGCTGGCCGCCGGGGAGCAGACCGAAGCGGTCGAGGGGCTCTCCAGGCCGGGCTTCAGCCGGAACATTCTCCTCAGGGAACCGGTCGGCGTCGTCGCGGCGATCATTCCCTGGAATTTCCCCCTGAAGATGGCGGTCTGGAAACTCGGCCCCGCGCTCGCCGCGGGCAACACCGTCGTCCTGAAACCCTCCGAGCTGACGCCCGCGACCGCGATGGAACTGGCGGCGATGTTCCACCAGGCGGGCTTCCCCCCCGGCGTCGTGAACATCATCCCCGGTTTCGGGCCGGAGGCCGGCGGACCGCTCGCCGATCACCCGGGCGTCGACATGGTTTCGTTCACCGGCTCCACCGCCGTCGGGAAGCTGATCATGGGCCGGGCCTCGGCCACGCTCAAGAAATGCACGCTCGAATGCGGCGGCAAATCGGCTAATATCGTCCTCGGTGACGCCGACCTCACCATGGCCGTCGACGGCGCCCTTTATGCCGTCTACTATCACCAGGGACAATGCTGCGAGGCGGGGACGCGCCTCTTCCTCCCGGAATCGCTGCACGACCGGTTCGTATCGGAGATGCTCGCGAAGATCGGCAGGATGAAAATCGGCGACCCGAAAGACCCTTCCACGGAAATCGGCCCCGTGATCTCGGCGAAACAGCGCGACCGCATCCTCGGCTTCATCAGGTCGGGGATCGAGCAGGGCGCGAAACTCGCCGCCGGTGGCGGGATACCAAAGGTAGCCGGAACGGAGAAGGGTTTCTACGTCGAACCGACCCTCTTCACGGGCGTGACCAACTCGATGACCATCGCGAGGGAGGAAATCTTCGGACCGGTCCTCTCCGTGATCCCCTACTCGACCGTCGACGAGGCGGTCGACATGGCCAACGATTCCGCCTACGGCCTCGGCGGCGGCGTCTGGTCGGCGGACAGGGAGAAGGCGGTGGCGGTCGCCCGGAGACTCCGGACCGGGACGGTCTGGATCAACGAGTGGCATCTGCTATCGGAGAAGGCCCCGTTCGGCGGGTACAAGCAGAGCGGGATCGGGAGGGAGTTCGGCGCCGAGGGCCTGCGCGAATACATGGAAACGAAACACCTGCATATCGACGAACTCGGTTCACGGGAGAAGAAACCGTGGTACGACGCCGTTGTTCCGAAATCATCATGACACCATTCACTATCTGGAGAACGCAGCAATGAAATCGCTCACTTTCGTCACCCGCCTCCCGGCCCTGATGCTCCTCTTGATCCTCTGGATCCCCTGGGGCTGCGGCAAGACCGAGGTCGCCCCCGTGCCGGTTGGCAAGATGAACGAGTACAGGGACCCCGGGTACGGTTTCGCGATACAGTATCCCGAAAACTGGAAGCAGCTCGGGACGATCGGCAAAGCCCTGTTCACGGAATCCCAGGAGATGGCCGCGAAATTCATCGATCCTTCCAGGGGGATCGAGGGCGGCCGGGTGGTGGTGGAGGCCCTACCCTACATGGGGAAGACCCCGGAGGAGCTGATCAACGCAGGTAAAGTGTCCTTAGGAGAACAGCAGGCGGAGATTTTTCAGCAGACACTCACCGTTACCGTAAGCGGCAAACCCTCGGTGAAGGTTGCCTATACGATCCAGGCGACCACGAAGACGAAGATCGTCGGGTATGAAATCTACGTCCCGGGCGATACCGCTCTCTACAAGCTGACGATCGAGGGATTCGGCGGCGACCAGTTCAACGCCTACACCGGGGTCTTCGACGCGATGGTGAATTCGTTCGCCGTCCCGGTCGTGGTGGCGAAAACACCCGACATGTGGCAGGCTTCGGCGACATCCTCGCCGCTCGACACGAAATTCTTCACGATGAACTACCCCGACAACATGAATTTTGTCGACGTGAAGAAGGGCGACAAGGACTACGTCGTCGAACTGAGGGCGGACCGCCAGGACGTCAGCCTCCACATCGACGTCTTCGGGGCCGTCGGCCTTACGGTCGAGAAGGTCTGGGATCAGAACAAGGGGCGGTACAGGGCCCGCGGGAACGGCGAAACGACCATCGACGGTCTGAAGACCTTCTGGGTGGATTACACCCCGATGGCGAACGTCGCGAGCCGGGCCTACTTCACGGTCAAGAACGACAAGGTGGTCAGGACGACCCTCAACTGGTACGCGCCGAAACGGGAGATCTACTTCCCGGTCCTCGAGGGAATGGTGAAATCACTGAAGCTGAAATAACCGGCGGGCACGGCTCCGCCCCGCGCAGCATGGAGAAATCTCATGGACATTAAGGACCGAACCGTTCTCGTGCTGGGCGGAGGGGGCCTCGTGGGCGCGGCGATCTGCCGGAAGCTCGCCGAGGAGCATCCGAAGCGGGTCATCGTCACTTCCATCGTCAGGAAAGAGGCCGCGGAAACGATCGCAATGCTGCGGAGGGAATTCCCCCGGCTGCCGAAGAACCACTTCACGGCGTGGGGAGGGAACATCTTCGTCAGGCACCAGCTCAAGGACGTCCGGCGCGACGAGATCATGGAGAACCCGGCCATGCGGCGCATGTTCATCGAGGACAACCTCGAGGAGCTGACGGAGCGAGTGATCCGGCGTTCCGCCATCCACAGGCTCCTCCATGCATTCAAACCGGACGTGATCG
Organism: Bacteroidota bacterium; assembly: GCA_035292425.1. GTDB lineage: Bacteria > Bacteroidota > Ignavibacteria > UBA10030 > SZUA-254 > SZUA-254. Next base: position 12,541 of record DATDQD010000286.1, on the reverse strand, counting down.
TCGACTGCATCAACTCGGCGACCGCGATCGCCTACCAGGACATCTTCGGCAGCGCGCGCTCCGTCCTCCGCTCCCTGCGGAAGGGGAAAAAGGCGGATGGCGGACGGTCGCTCCGGGAGAACACCGAAAAGCTCCTCTGCACCCTCTACACGCCCCAGCTGATCCGCCACGTCCAGCTCCTCTACCGCGTGATGCATGCGTGCGGCACGAAGATCTACGTCAAGATCGGGACGAGCGGCACGGGGGGAATGGGACTCAACATTCCCTACACCCACAGCGAGGAACGGCCCTCGAGCGTCCTGCTCAGCAAGTCGGCGGTGGCAGGCGCCCACACGATGCTCCTCTTCCTGATGGGCCGGACCCCCGACGCGCCGATTACGAAGGAGGTCAAGCCGACGGCGGCGATCGCGTGGAAACGGGTCGCGTTCGGCGAGATCCGGAAGCGCGGCAAGGCGATCGCGCTCGTGGACTGCCCGCCTTCCCGCGCGGTGAAGCTCACCGGCACGCTGAAACAGCGGCTCGAACACCCGGCCCGTCCGCTCAACAGGAACCTGCGCTCGGTGTTCATCGACACCGGCGAGAACGGGCTTTTCTCCCGCGGTGAATTCGAGGCGATCGCGACCCCGGGGCAGATGGAGTTCGTGACGCCCGAGGAGATCGCCGAAACGGTGGTGTACGAGATCAAGGGGGGCAACACGGGGCACGACATCATCAACGCCCTCGACAACGCCACGCTCTCCCCCACCTACCGCGCGGGGTTTCTCTTCCAGTCGGCGCTGAAGCAGATCGAGGCGCTGGAAAAGCTCCACAACGTTGACAGCGTGGCGTTCGAAATGCTCGGGCCTCCGAGGCTCTCGAAACTGCTCTACGAAGCGTACCTGCTCAAGCTCTGCTTCAAGGACATGCTGAAGGTCATGAAGACCGACGCGGGCACTCTGTCAAAGAGCGTCTTCGGGAAGATCCGGGACGACGCCGTCCTCCGCTCGCACATCATTTCGATCGGCATCCCGGTCCTCCTCCCGGACGGGAAGAAAATCCTCCGCGGCCCCGAAATCAAGATCCCGGCGTTCCATGGCGAGGGCGAGGCGAAGGTCGTCCGCGGGAAAATCGACCTCTGGGCCCATGACGGCTGGGTGGACCTGCGGCGGTCGAACATGGAGCTCTGGAAGACCCGGTTCGCGGACATCCGCAGGATGGCGGAACAGATCGATCCCGGCGACACCAGTTCACAGCACATGAACAACGCAGCGTACTGGAACCACTTCCTCGACATCGAGCCGGGGAAAGTGGCGGGGTGGATTTTCAGTTACGAAGAGAAGGGGATGAGGAAAAAGGCGTAGGACCGGTCAGCGGCGGAAGCCGGGATCAGCCGCCCTTGTTCCCGTTCAGGTCCCTGACGAGCCCGATGATCCCGCCGAGGATCGACCAGAACGCGACCGTCACGTAAAACTGCGACAGCACCAGCTGCTGGTTGTCGGGCGTCTGGAAGAGGTATTCCCCCAGCCAGTCGATCACGCCCCCGAGAGCGAACGTCACCGGGAAATTGAGCATCGAAAAGAAGATGGAATAGGGGTTCCCGTCGGTGAACGCCGGCCTCATCATTCCGAAGAGGAACGGAAGAAAGGCGATCGTGACCACGATCCCCCACAGCAGGAAATAGACTATGACGCGGTGCCCGAGCATTGTACTCTAGTTGTGATTCATTTCACCGTTGTAAATATCTGCATTACCTCCATGATTTTCAAGTGGGGGTGTGACGCGCATCAATGAAAAACCCCGGTCGTTCGGCCGGGGTTTTCACGTTTCTACGCGTCGGAGGAGGGTTACCTGACGAGCATCATTTTCCCGACCTGGTCGTAATACCGGCCTTCTTCGCCGGTCCCCCTCGAGGTGAGCCGGTAGAAATAGAGCCCGCTGGTCAGCTCTTCCGCGTCGAAATTCACCAGCTGCTCCCCGTCCTCATACGCTTCGCCGTCGATGAGGGCCGCCACCTCGCGCCCGAGGAGATCGTACACCTTCAGCGTGACGATCCCCGGTTCGGCGAGAGAGAACTCGATCGACGTGGTCGGGTTGAAAGGATTCGGATAGTTCTGCGCGAGCGACCACGTCGCGGGCTCCTCATCGACGATCGAACGGTCGCCGACCCTGATGAGCGCCGGCGGCGGATCGGGGTTCGGATGGAGGTAGAGGGCTTCCGTCAGCCCCGAGCTCCCCCGGAGCACAAAAGGATCGAACGTGATGACCGCGTACGGGCCGTCGAACTGGCGGTTGACGCGCGAGATGGAGCTGTCGAGCTCCGCGTAGATCGTCGGGTCGAAATCCCCGCAGAAGGTCAGCGCGGAATCCACGAAGTGCGCGGCCTGCCGGAGCGTCATGCCGTTCAGGGGGTCGGCCGTATTGCCGCCGTCGTTATAGAGAAGGTCCCCCATCCGCGTCTCGTTCGGATCGGTCGGTTCGGTGATCCCGGCGTCGTTCGCGATGATGGCGAGCTTCAGCGTGTGCAGTTCGCCGAGGAGACGGTTGTTGTGCTTCTTGTAATGGATGTTCCTGATCTGCCTCGTGATCGGCTTCAGCCGGCCCGTGGAGGAGACGGTGTAGTCGAGGCAGCGCGGCGTTCCCGTGTGGGGAAAATATTTTCCGTTCGCGCTGAGGTTCCTGATCCAGCCCACCCCCTGGTCGGGCGCGACGATGCCGAGGACGAGCCCTTCCGGCCTCGTCAGCACCTTCTTGTAGAGAAAATCCCTTACGTTCCCGCCGTTCGGGAGGATGTAGTGCTGATCGTCGGCGATGGGGGGAATCTTGTACTCGGTGTTGGTCCTGCGGTCGCCCGCCTGATCGGTCCACCAGAAGTAATTGATGACCGTGCCCTGTTTCCTGTTGTTGACCAGGAACGTGAGAGTGACGCTGTCGCCGCCGTTGATTGTCGATCCCAGCGCGTCGATCGCCCTCTTGTCCGCGATTGTAAAACTTGTGAAGCCGCCGGAATCCTGGATCGCGATGACCTTGGCGCTGATGATGGCGTGGAAACCGTAGACGGGGGTGATTCTCGGATTTTTCAGAGTGAACGTCACCGTCGAGCCGGTCACCTTCCCGGCCCTGGCCTTTTTCATGGCCAGGTCGGTCTGGTTGAACGTGCGATACGTCGGTTGGGCAAAACCGGCGATCGATGCGGCGAGGAACAGCATCGTCGCGGTCGTCATACCGCGGATCGGCCGCATATCACGGAGTGAAAAACCTCGTGAGAGCATAATAGAAATCCTGCCTGGAATGGTGGTGGATTAGAGAGCGGGGATACTTTGGGAAATATAAGGATATAACATGAAAAAGCAAGGAAATAATTCTCCTGCGGGAGAGGTGCGGGAGGCCTCCCCCCCGCGGACAGCGGGGAGGGGGACGATTTACTCTTATTCGTAGCGGAGGGAGTCGATCGGGTCCAGGTTGGAGGCCTTCCATGCCGGGTAAACCCCGAAAACCACGCCGATTACAGAACAAACGACGAATCCGATGAGCGCCCAGTCGAACGGGATCACCACCGGCATTTCGAGAAAAATCGCGACCGCGTTTCCGCCGATGACCCCGAGCAGGATGCCCATCAGCCCCCCGATCTCGCTCAGTACGATGGCTTCCAGCACGAACTGGGAGAGGATGTTGGTCTTCCGCGCCCCGATCGCCTTCCGGATGCCGATTTCCCTCGTCCGTTCAGTGACCGAAACGAGCATGATGTTCATGATCCCTATCCCGGCGGCGAGGAGGGCGATCGAGCTGATCACCAGGACTCCCATCCGGAACCCGAAGGTGATCTCGTTGAACTGGTTGATGATCGCCTCGTTGGAAAAATACTCGAAATCGTCCGCTTCGCCGGGGGGCACCTGGCGGGCCACCCGGAGGATGGCGCGGCTCTGCTCGAGGCAGTCGTTGTAGACTTCCTGGCCCCTCGCCTTGACCATGATATTGATGCTGCGGACGTATTTCCCGTAGACCTGGAAGAAGGCCGTGATCGGCACGACGCAGAAGTTATCCGGATCGCTTTCGAACATGCTCGCCTTTTTCTCGAATACCCCGATCACGCGGTAAATCTGGCCGTCGACCCTCACCTGCTGGCCGATCGGGTTGATGTTCGCGGGGATCAGTTTTTCCCTCAACCCGATCCCCAGGATGACGACCTTCCTTGCCAGGTCGACGTCCTGCGAGTTGAGGCCGCGTCCCTCGGCCACGATCCAGTCGTTGGTGATCAGTCCCTCGGGGTTTTCGCCTGCGACCTGGACATTCGGGTTGGTCTTGTTCCCTTCCCAGAACGCCATCCTGCCGAACTGCCAGCTCTCGAGGCCGACGGCCTCCGCGAACGTCGCCTTGTCCCGCACCTGGAGGGCCTGTTCATACGTTATGTCCTTCCGGTTGCGCAATCGCATGCGGGCCTCGTGCCCGCCGTCGAACCCCATGGGGTATTTCTGGATCTGGAAGGTGTTCGCCTGCAGCTGCGACATCCCCTTCTCGATGCTGTTCCGCATGACCCCCATCGCGGTCATCACCGCGATGATGGAGAAGACGCCGACGACGATGCCGAGGAGGGTCAGGAACGACCGCAGTTTATTGACCCTGATGGCGTTGATGGCCATCAGGAAACTTTCCTTGACGCCGGACCATTCGAGGAAGAATTTACTCATAGCGCAGGGCCTCCACGGGGTCCATTTTCGCGGCGCGATATGCCGGGAGGAAGCCCGACGTGAGGCCGACCATGAGAGAGACCAAAATCGCAATAAAGACGATGAAGACGGGCATCGATGCTTCGAGTTCGAAGGCCCGGCTCACGATCTGCACGAGGATGAACGCGACGGCCAGGCCGATCAGCCCCCCGATGAGGCAGAGCGCGGCGGCCTCGATCAGGAACTGCATGAGGATTGTGCGCTTCCGGGCCCCGATGGCCTTCCGGATGCCGATCTCCCTGGTCCGTTCGGTCACCGAAACGAACATGATGTTCATGATGCCGATCCCGCCGACCAGGAGCGAAAGTCCCGTGATGAAGAGCCCGATGGCTCCGACGGTCATCGTGAACGCCCCGAACGTCTGGGTGAGGATCTCCTGGGCGTTGATGTTGAAATTGTTCTCTTTCCCCGGCTCGATGCGGCGGACCTTCCGCAGGATGCCTTCCAGCTCGAGCTTCGCGTTCTCGATGTCGTTGACGTCCGCCACCTTCACGTTGATGGTGACGAAGCGCCGCGAACCGAAGCGGTTTTCGAAGGCGTTCAGCGGCATGAACACGCGGTTGTCCGAAGTGAACCGGCCCCAGAGTCCGCCCGCCTTCTCGTAGACGCCGAGGACCTGGTACGGGGCGCCGCCGACCCGGATCGTCTGGCCGACGGGGTCGCCGGTGGGGAAGAGTTTCTCCGCCACGACGGCGCCGATGACGCAGACGGGCCGCCCGCCGTCGGATTCCTCGGCCGAGAAGAACCGCCCGTCTATGTTGGAGTTGCCCGAGGCCTCGTTGTAGGAGTGGGTTGTTCCGGTCACGAAGGCGTCCTCGAGCGCATAGTTGCCGTTGGTCACCGGCATCCTGCGGCCGACGACCGGGGCGGCCGCCGAGGAAAGCTTCGCCTGCCGCTCGATCGCGTCGACGTACTCCGTTTTGATGTCGGGCCGGTTCCGGATGAGCGACCAGTCTTCGTTCGAGATCCAGGGGAATTTCTGCACATATAAAATGTCGGTCCCGAAGGCCCTCGCGCTCTTCTCGAACGCCTTGTCGAGGCCGTCGATCGCGGTGGCCATCCCCGTCACCGCGACGATGCCGATGATGATCCCGAGGGTGGTCAGGACGGAGCGCATCTTGTTCGCCCTGATGGCGCGGAATGCGATCGCGAGACCCTCTTTCAGTTCCTGGGCGAAATACATGGGTCCTCTTTTTATGCCTTGACGGCAGCGCTTTTTTCGGCGGTCTCGTCGCTTGCGACCTCGCCGTCCCTGACCCTGATGATCCGGTGGGCGTGCTCGGCGATGTATTCCTCGTGGGTGACCAGGATGATCGTGTTCCCGAGTTTATGCAGGTCCTCGAACAGGATCATGATCTCGTCGCCGGTCTTCGAATCCAGGTTCCCGGTCGGTTCGTCGGCGAGCAGGATCGACGGCCTGTTGACCAGCGCCCTCGCGATGGCGACGCGCTGGCGCTGCCCTCCGGAGAGCTCGTTCGGCTTGTGGTGGACCCGGTCCCCCAGCCCGACGTGCTGGAGGGCTTCGGTCGCCTGCCGCCTGCGGTCGGAGGAATGCATGCCGGCGTAGATCAGGGGGAGCTCCACGTTATGGAGCGCGTCCGACCTCGCCAGAAGGTTGAAGGTCTGGAACACGAAGCCGATCTCTTTGTTCCTGACCTTCGCCAGCTCGTTGTCGTTCATCTCGCTGACGTTGACGCCGTTGAATTCATATCGCCCCGAGGTCGGGGTGTCAAGGCAGCCGATGATGTTCATGAGCGTCGACTTCCCGGAGCCCGAGGGGCCCATGATGGCCACGTATTCGTTCTTCCGGATTTCGAGCGATACGCCCCTGAGGGCATTGACCTGCTCGACCCCGCCCATGTCGTAACTTTTCGTGATTTGCTGGAGATGGATGACGTTCGAATCCTGCATAAAAGAACCGCTCGTTTCTGAGTTTGTGCTGGTTGTCTGTTTCCGTGGTCAGGAAGCGCCCGGTTTGTCCTTCTTCACGTCGTTCTCGACGCGCACCTTGGAACCGTCCTTGAGCTCCCTGTTGATCGCCTTGTAACTTCCCGAGACGATCTCCTGGTTTTCCTTGATGCCCGAGACGATCTCGGTGTACGCGTCGTCGGAGATCCCCCGTTTCACCTCGTACGATTTCACGGCGTTGTCCTCCACCACGAACACGACCTCTTTCGGTTTTTCCGACTTCTTCTTCGCCCGGGAGTTGTTGGCACCCATCGCGTCGGCTTCCTCTTCGTCGCCTCCCTCCGGTTTTTCGCCGTTCATCATGCCCTCCGGCATCCTGACGGTGACGCTCTGGATCGGGACGGTAAGGACGTTCTGTTTTGTTTCAGTCTCGATGGTGGCGTTCATGGACATCCCCGGACGGAGCCTCGGTTCCTTGTCCACGATGCGGATCTTGACCTCGAAATTCGTCACCTCTTCCTGGCTCCCCAGACCCTTCGTTTTGGCGGTGTTGCCGATCTCGTAGACGATGCCGGTGAGCTTCTTGTCCGTGATGGCGTCCACTTCGATCCGGACCGTGTCGCCCGGGGAAATCAGCACGATGTCGTTCTCGCCCACGTCCACCCTCGATTCCATGTTGGACAGGTCGGCGACGGTCATCACCTGGGTCCCCTGGAACTGGGCCGTGCCGAGCACCCTCTCGCCGGCCTCGACGGAGAGCGCGCTGATGGTGCCCGACATCGGGGCGTAAATGGTCGTCTTGTGAAGGTCCTCGCTGGCCTGGTTGAGCGAGGCCTGCGACTGGTCGTAGAACGCCCGCCTGGTTTCGTACGTGGTCCTGGCGGCCTCCAGCTCCGATTCCGAGATCAGGCCCTTCTGGAAGAGTTCGTTCGCCCGCTTCTGCTCCGATTCGCCCTGCGAGAGGTTCGCCCTGGCCGACGCCAGCCCCGCGGCCGCGCGGTCCCTCGCCGCAACATAGATGTCGGGCTTGATTCTCATCAGGAGATCGCCCCTGGTCACCCTCATCCCCTCTTTCACGGGGAGCTCGGTGATTTCGCCGCTGACCTCGGGAGAGATCAGTACCTGGATCTCAGGGTGGATCTTCCCGGTGGCGAGCACCGTCTGGGTGACGGTCCGCATCGCGACCTTTTCGGTCTGGATCTGGACCACCGGCTCGTTCTTGCTGCCGAGAATCACCAGCAGCGCCAGGACGAGCAGCGCCGCCCCGAGTATCGCAATGATGATAACCTTCTTTTTCGATTTTTTAAGTCCGTTTGCCATGCGTGGTGAACCTCCGGTTTGCAGAAAATTATTGTGTGATGGACCCGAGCGCGTATTCCATCGATTTCTTCGCGAGCAGGAAGTCGAAGATGGAGTTGACCTTCCCGCTCACGGCGTTGGTGTAATTCGCGGTCGCCACGAGCATGTCGAGCAGCGTCCCCGCCCCGAGGTTGTACTTCTCCTCGGCGATCTTCCTGTCCATCTCGGCCGAGAAGACGCTGGTCTTCGTCACGATCAGCCGTTTTTCCGCCTGCTCAAGATTCAGCAGCGCCTTCCTGACGTCGACCGCGATCTGGCGCTTCGACTGTTCCATGTCCTCGCGGGCGTTCATTTCCTGGATCCTGGCCTGTTCCACCGCGTTCGAGGTCCCGAAGCCGTTGAAAATGGGGAGGCTGACGCTCAGGTTGAGCGACAGGCTCCGGTTGTCGGTCAGCTTGTCCAGCTTGGGGTTCGAATACCCATACGATCCTCCCGCGCTCACCGTGGGAAGGTGGCCGGCGCGGGCGATGGTCACGGACGAAGAAGCTGCGTTCAGGGCCTCGCCCGTCGCCTGGTGATCGGGGCGCTGTTCCACGCCCGTCGCGACGAGGTTGTCGAAGTTGTCGTACCGGTGGTTCAGCTCGCCGAATTCAGTCGTGTCGATGTCCGTCGGGGCCTGGGAGACGTCGATGATCCAGGCCTTCTCGTCGTATTCGACGCCGAGGTACGCGATCAGGTCCGCCTTCGACGACTCGTAATTGCTCTGGGCCTGGATGACGGCGAGTTCGTCGTTCCCCGCCTGCACCCGCTGGCGGTAGACGTCGGCCAGGGCCACCGCCCCCACCTTGTTCGACTCTGTGATCCGCTCCAACTGGCGGCGCGAGCGCTTCAGGTTGTCGTCCGCCACGCCCAGGAGCTGGTAGGCGCGCGCGATCCCCAGGAACAGCACGTGGGTCTGGATGATGACCGTCTGTTCGGTCCGCCTGACCGAGAATTGGCTGGAAGAGGCGTTCGCCTGCGCCCGGGAGATGTCGGAGGTGTTGGCGAACCCGTCGAACAGCGTGAGACTGCTTCTGATTCCGGCGTTGTAATTATTGTTCGCGCTGAACCCCGGGGGATACTGGTAGGGGACGCCGTTGATCAATGTGACGCCTCCCTCCTGCCACTGCTGCTGCCGGGAAAACGATCCCGAAGCGGAAAGGGTGGGAAGAAGCCCCCCATAGGCGGCGCGCGTCTGGGCGTGGCTCCCTTCGAGGCGGTTTCGGGCCTGGATCACCTGGACGTTCCGTTCCAGGGCCAGTTGCACTGCGGCGTCGAGCGTCAGGACCTTCCCCGTCTGGGATACCGCGATCCCCGTTCCCAGGAACAGACAGAGAATCCCCGTTATCATTTTTTGGGACATGGGCGTATTGGATATACGATTTGAAAGTGGAAAGGATATCATATAACACACCTTTAGACGTAAATATTGTTAAAAGGTTGCAGCGAAAGGAAATGCCCCGATTCGGGTCAGCCTCCGAGGATTTCGTCCTTGATTTTCAGAAGGTATTCGAGGGCCGGATCGTGTTCATTCGGGATGGTTCCCTCGAGAATGGCGTCTTCGATCCGTTTTTTCAACACTCCGACGATCGGTCCGGGTTCAATGCCGCAGATCTGCATAATTTCCTCGCCCCGGACAGGCGGCTGCCAGTTCCGCAGCCTGTCCATCTCCTCCACTTCCCTCATCTTCTCCATGACAATATCGTAATTTTTGAGATATCGGACAACCCGGGAGGGGTTCTGGGAGGTGATATCGGCGCGGCACAATTTCATCAGGTCGTCGATGTCCTCGCCCGCATCGAAGAGCAGCCGCCGGATGGCGGAATCGGTGATTTCCTCCTTCACGAGCACCATCGGCCGGAGGTGGAGCCGGACCAGTTTCTCCACGTAGGGGAGCCTGTCCATCGGAAGCCGGAGCCGCCGGAAGATCGATTTCATCATCCGCGCCCCGAGGTCCTCGTGGCCGTGGAAGGTCCACCCGATGTCCTCCTTGAACGCCTTCGTCCGGGGCTTGGCGATGTCGTGCACCAGCGCGGCGAAGCGGAGCCAGACGTCGCCTGTCGATTCGCAGATATTGTCCACCACCTTCAGCGTGTGGAGGAAGACGTCCTTGTGGTGGTAGTCCTTCCTCTGTTCGACCCCCACCAGGTCGGTGAGTTCGGGGAACACGTGTTTGGCCAGACCGGTCTGCTGGAGGAGCGAAAGCCCGATGGAGGGTTTCGGCGAGGCGAGGATCTTCATGAACTCATCGGTGATCCGCTCCCGCGAAACGATCGCCAGGCGGCCGGCCATGGCGCCGATGGCGGTGAGCGCCTCCGGCTGGATGCGGAACTGCAGCTGCGCGGCGAACCGCAGGGCCCGCATCATCCGCAGCGGATCGTCGTCGAACGTCTTCCGGGGTTCGAGGGGGGTCCGGAGGAGGCCCGCGGCCAGGTCGGCCCGGCCGTCGAACGGATCGACGATCTCGCCGAACCGCCCCGCGTTGAGCGATGCCGCGATGGCGTTTACCGTGAAATCGCGCCGCGACAGGTCGGCGGTAAGCGTGCCTCTTTTCACGTCGGGCTTCCGGGAATCCTTCGAATAGCTCTCCTGCCTCGCCGAGACGAACTCGATCTTCCCCCCGCCGTACGGCACCATGGCCGTGCCGAATTTCTCGAAGACCACGACCGGGCGCGCCCCGAGTGCTTCGGCCGCCTCGCGGGCGAAGGCCACTCCGTCCCCCAGCACGGTGATGTCGATGTCCTCCACCTCGCGGCCGAGGAGGAGGTCGCGCACGTACCCGCCGACGACGTAGACCTCGGCGCCGAGGCGGTCCGCGACGGCCCCGACGCTGCCGAGCGCCGCGCTGGTGATGTGGAGTGTATCCTTCACGCCGGATGGTTTTCGTTTCATGCCGGTAATTTCTGCTCCCTGATGCTCGCCAGGATCCGGTGCGCCACGTTCAACGCCAGGAGCCCGTCCTCCCCCGTCACGGGGGGGTCTTTGTCGAGCAGGATCGCATTCACAAATTGTGCGAGCTCGTAGCCGAGGGGGTTGATCTTTTTGATTTTCGGTTTCTGGTACACGATCGTCTTCTTCCCGCTCCCCGTCCGGATCTCACCGAGTTTTTTAGTGCCCCCGGACGCCGCGTCCGGTCCGTCGACCATTCGGAACACCTCCGACTCCCCCGCCAGGAAATCGACGGAGATGTAGGCGTCCCTCTGGAAGAGGCGCATCTTGCGCATTTTTTTCCGGGAGATCCTGCTGGCGGTGACGTTCGCGACGCAGCCGTTGGCGAATTGTATCCTGGCGTTGGCAATATCCAGATTTTCCGAAACAACCGCAACGCCGTTGGCGTCCACCTTCTCGACCGGTGAGCCCACAAGGCTCACGATGATGTCGATGTCGTGGATCATGAGGTCGAGGACCACGTCGACGTCGGTGGAGCGGGGATTGAACTGGGCGAGGCGGTGCGACTCCACGAACATCGGGCGGATCCGGTAGCTCTCGAGCGCGAGGATCGCGGGATTAAACCGCTCGATATGTCCCACCTGGATCTTGACCTTCTTCTCCTTCGCCGCCCTGATCAGCGCCCCGGCCTCCTCCTCGGTCCGGGTGATCGGCTTTTCGATGAAGACGTGCTTCCCGGCGGCGATCGCCTCGCCGGCGATGGCCGCGTGCGTGCTGGTCGGCGTGACGACGCTGACGGCGTCCACGGCGGCGAGCAGCGCTCCGAGCGACGCGAAGGCCCGGCTCTTCGTCGCGCGCGCGATCTCCGCGCACCGCCTTTCATTCACATCGAACACGCCGGCGAGGACGGCGGACGGGACGTCCTTCCAGAGTTTCGCGTGGAGGGACCCGAGATGCCCGGTCCCGATCACGCCCACTTTCAATGCAGCCATCCGCTCACCTCGCAGTCAGTAATTTGTCCGGAGAAGAGTAATCCACGCGGTAGACCGTAAAATACGCCATCTCCATGTCCGAAATCGAGAGTCCCGGGAAGGGCCGCGTCATGATCGGGACCAGGCCCGCCACGTCCGCCAGCTCCCCGGATACGGCCGACCGGTGGACGATGTAGGCGGGCGCGCAATATTCCCCCCAGCGCCTCTGCCGCAGGAGCTCCGTGAACCCCTCGTTGTCCCTGCGGGACGCCTCCACGCCCGGAGAGACGATTCCGTTGAAATCGCAGATCGTCCGCTCCGAAAAATATCCCAGGGTCCCGACGTCCCCCGTCATCACGACCGTCCCCGGGGGCGTCTGTTTTTTCAGCCATTGTCCGATCGGGATGAGGCACGATTCGACCCCCACGGTGAACGCATCCAGGTGGGGAGTGACGTACCTGGACGTCACGGCCTGGTTCTGCACCATGACGATCGCCGTCAACGCGAGGACGATCCCGTAACGGAGGGCGGGGGATCGGTCCCGGAGAAGTTCGTGGAGGTAGAAGTACGCCATCGCCACCGCCACCGGTGTGACGAGGAGGAGGTAACGGGAGACCGGGTTCACGGTGAACAGGACATAGGCGAGAGGGAGAAGCGCGATCCAAAGCATCGCGACCAGACCCTGCCGGAAATGATAAAACGGCAGAAACCTCCCCTCCCCGGGCCCTCCCC
>DATDQD010000285.1:0-5173 GCA_035292425.1 Bacteroidota bacterium | reverse complement strand
GCGGGGGCGCTCCTGGCGGCCGCGGTTGTTCTCGGGATGGCGATCTACGCCTACGAGATGCTGCCGACGAAAGAATACGCCGAGTACTCGGTGCGCGGCGGCGGCGGAGAGGCGGCGGGCGGCGGGGCGAGCTACGAGTGGGCCACGAACTGGTCGCTCCATCCCCTCGAGTTGATAACGTACATCGTGCCGTCCTGGTTCGGATTCGGCGCCCAGGTGGGTCTGGACTGGAAGGGTCAGGCCGTGAATCAATTCCCCGGCTACTGGGGATGGATGCCCTCCACCGACAACCCGCCGTATATCGGCATCGTGCCGGTGATCCTGGCGATCTTCGCGCTCATCTACAGGCGCAACCGGATGACCTGGTTCCTCGCGGGATTTTCCGTGATCGTCTTTTTCATTTCGTTCGGACGGTTCCTTCCCGTCCTCTACAACCTCTTTTACCATTACTTCCCATACTTCAACAAGTTCCGCGCTCCGTCGCTGATTTTATTTCTCATCCCGCTCACGGTCGGACTTCTGGGCGTCTACGGGATGTCGTGGATCCTCGATGCCGGGCAGAAGGGACACCACGGGGCCGGCGCGTCCGCTCCCGACAGGAAGATCCTGAAGTGGGTCTATGTCGCCGCGGGAGTCTTTGTCCTGACGCTCATCGGGAAGCAGGTCCTGTTCGATATGTTCCCGTCTTCGGCGTTCACAAAGGAGGGGGACCCGTTCAACCAGCAGACGATGCCCGTCGTGCGGGAGATCCGGTTCGAGCTCCTCTGGAGGGACGTCCTGAAGGTCTCCGGGATTTCGGTCGTCCTGCTCGGGCTGATCGCGGCCCACCTCAGGCGGAAAATCGGCGCCGCCACCATGTCCGTCGGCATCGTGGCCCTGCTCGTGATCGACCTCGCGGTGATCGACCAGCAGTTCATCCATCCCCGACCGAAAACCGACCTGCAGGCGAGCCTCCAGGCCGATGCGACGATGCAATTTCTCAAGTCGGATACGACGACATTCCGGGTCATGGCCCTCGAGCAAAACCTTTTCCGGGACAACACCCTCATGAACCACAGCCTGCAGTCGGTCACGGGGTACAGCCCGGCCAAACTGAAAATCTACCAGGAGATGTACGATTCGGCCCTCGTCCATCCCGTCGATCCGGTCATGCCGGTCAACATGAATGTGGTGCGCATGATGAACGCGAAATACGTCATCTCTCCGACTATGCTTCCGCCCGACAGGTTCCAGCAGGTGTTCGCCGATCCGGCGAAAAAACTCGTCACCTACCGTACCGTCGGGGCCCTCCGGCGGGCATGGTTCACCGACAGCGTGTTCACGGCGGGGTCGAAAAGCGAGATGTATGCGACGATGAATTCGCCGGAATGGCAGCCTGACAAGCTGGCGATACTCAACGAGCCCGTACCGGAGGGGATCACGTCGCCCGATTCGGCGTGGGTGCAGGTGACGTCGTTCGGCGCCCACGCGATATCATTGAGAGCGTATACATCCACACCCGGTCTCATGGTCCTGAGCGAGGTGTATTACCCGGCCGGTTGGACCGCCACGGTAGACGGCGCCGAAACGAAGATCTTCAGGACCAACGCGGTCCTCCGATCCGTCGTCGTGCCGGCGGGGGAGCACGAGGTGAAATTCGTCTTCGACCCGGAATCGTTCCGGCTCGGTTCGACGGTCACCACCGCCGGATGGGGGGTCGTACTCCTGCTCGTGGCCGTGGGCCTGTTCAGGGATGAAACGATCAGGGGGTTGCTGGCAAAAAAGGGCTGAAGGGGAACGGGGGGAGGGATGAAAATGAAAAGGGCCGGTTTCCCGGCCCTCTGTAGTGAGATTACATCTCTTCCAGTAACGTGCGCTGCAACCTGCGGACTGCTTTGATCTTCTTCAGCCGCTTCTTGACGGAAGGCTTCGTGAAATACGCGCGCTTCTTGACTTCCTTCAAAATTCCGGAGCGTTCGTATTTCTTCTTGAACCGCCGGATCGCACGGTCGATGTTCTCATTCTCGTGAATGATGATACCGACCAAACGATTCACCTCCCTTCGTCATGTTACGATAAGACCTGGTGGACATCCTTCGTGTCTTCGAGTTCTTCCGATTTAAGTTTTTCGATCAGCCTTCGCTGACCCTGCTTTTCGAACGATACCACGATCGCGTGGCAGCCGTCGGAGGTTTTCATCTTGCTGATCACCCTGCCGACGTCGTTCCACTCCGCGTGGAAAATCGCCTGCCCGATTTCGAAACACTCCGCCGGATTGTACGGCGTCGCGGTGCTCGCGTCGACCTTGCCCTTCGCGGCGGATCCCGCCTTCGCCGGGGCATCCATCATCGACATATGATGACACCGGGAGCAGCGGAGCCAGATTTTATCCGCCGATCCATGCGCCTCATTCATCATCTCCATCCTCGTATCTTTGTTGCAGTAGACGCAAAAATGCATCGAATATTTCGTTCTAGCCATGCGACTCCCTTACAAATATGCCGGGTGAATGAACGAGATTGAGATGCCGAAATGACCTGACCGGTCAAGCCACTGAAGACAGGTATTGTGCGCGGGGCGGTAGCAACATCTCATGGATATCATAAGATAGGAAAAAACCCGCCCGTAGTCAATAAGAATTGGGTCAATTTAGCGAAATCACAAACAGAACGTGCAAGGTGAGAAAACAGGGGTCTTCGATTGATAATAAGACGGTGGGTACAATTGGTTTAAGGCCTATCGCCCGAAAATCTATCAATTTCAGGGGTTGGAAGAATCTTGTAGAGAGTCAGTCGAGACCAACCGTTCCCCCCTTCGTCGAACCGTTTTAACGGTTTTAGCCGTTCGATGAAATCGGGGCGGTCGTATCCGCCGCGGGCCCGGATCCTTTCACCCTCGAACATGTTCATGAAATCAATGATGTATCCGATCGGAATAGAATCGATGTAGGTCGGAAGGTCATTCCGGGATGCATAAGAATAAATAGAATTATTGACAAGCCCATCCAGATTAACGACGCCCCCGTCGGTGTAAAATCCCAGGATGCCGGCGTTCCAGCTGCCCACCCCCGAATCGAGCCGCGCCGTCTTCAGGTATCCTCCGGCGCGATATAACTGTTGCTGGTGGGGCCATTCCGGGGTGGAGAAAAACATCCGGGCCTGATGAGTTTCGAACAGTACCATCAAGGTCAACAGAATCGCCCAGGCGGAGTTCAGAGGTCGATGGTCCCGAAGATAGAGCATGGGGATGACCCCGATAAAAAAAAGGGGGACCACCAGGTGGGCAGTGTACCATTGTTGAATGCCCGAAGCGTTGAAGGAATAGAAGAGGACGTACCCGGCCACGGTCAGGACACTCCCGCCCCATAACGCCCGTCGGATCCGGCCCTGACCGGCAACAACTTCCCTGCCACGATGACCCATGAACAGGATGAGGCCGGCGGTCATGAAGAGGAGAAAGAGCAGGCAAAACAGTGTCACTGTCAACACGGACGGTGTGCCGAAAAGAGAGAGAACCGTCCTCAGGATGGGCTTTGCCGAGGGCCCGTAAAAAGTATTCCAAAAGTATTTCATCTGGGCACTGGACTGAACCAGGGATCCACCGATGACATAGTTGTGGCCTGTGATGACCGCGATTCCAAAACCCGCGCCCGCGAGCCCGGATAGGGTACCGATAACGTGTCGCCGCTTGTCGGTTATACCAGGACTCACGACGACCGATACAGCAAGCGCCAACGGCATCAGTCCGAAGTCGGAGCGGGCCAGGCTTCCGAGGAGGCCGCAGATGAAGAGAAGGATGATCATCGTGATACCGCCCCGGGAGCTGAGCTGATCCACGAGGAAGAAATATGCCGCCGACAAGGTAATAACCCACGGCCACTCCACGACCGAGATCGAACCGAGCGAAACGTTGCGGGAGAGGATCACTACAGCGAAGAAAACAGCCGGGAGGATTCGCCGGCTCCGGTATACGACCACCCCGCCCAGAATGCAGGCTATCGTACCCACGAGGTAGGTCGCAATGACCGCACTCCGGATAAACGCCTCCGGTGAGGAAGAGCCGAGCAGCCAATAGATGCCGGCGAGTGAATAAGCGTGAAGGAGATGAAATCCCGTCGTTACGCTGATCCCGGAATCGAACGTCCACGTCCCATGCAGGACGAAATTCCGCGCGAGAGTCAGGTAATAGAATGCGTCATCAGGCAGATATTGGATTCGGAATTCGGGACCCGACCCGCAGATCCGAACCACGATGTACAGCGAGTACAGACCGGGAGCCACGATAAGTATCAAGGAAAGCGCTCGCCTGAACCCGCGGACAGAATCCTGAGTCATGGGCTGACAGCCGATGGGGGGTCGGGGGGAATTGAGGACATCATACAGTTTGCGTCGTTCATGATACGGTTTTCAAGGAATTAATCCAAGACGATTTCACGGATACCGGCGAACGTGGACAAGGTTGTAAACCCAACAAAAATCTTGTAAATTAAACCGGTTTCAGGGCCCTTAGCTCAGCTGGTCAGAGCAGCTGACTCATAATCAGCTGGTCGCAGGTTCAAGTCCTGCAGGGCCCACCACCCCGCGCTCCGGCATGCGACGGGCGGGTATTTGACTTTGAAGAGAAGAATGGCTACTATATCATAATTCCTCTGGAGCACCGACGGGGAAGGAGGATTCACACGTCATGTGCACCCCGCGTTCTTGCCAATTGGTCGCCTGATATCTCCGGCGTTACGTAACCACTGAGTTCATCCCGTTGGTTCGTTCATTCCCACGGACGTTCAGGGGATGAATCGCTATCATAATCGCGGAGGTCTGCCATGTCAAACCGATTCCGCTCCTTTCAGCTTTTCATCCTGATACTCACTTTGGCCGCGCTCGCCCCAGCCCAGTGGTCCACCGATCCCGCCATCAATACCCCGGTGTGCACGGCCGTGAACGGACAGTATTACCCTGAAATTTATACCCCTGGCACCGGTGGTTCGATCCTCGTCTGGCACGATTTCCGCCCGGGATTACAGGCGGATCTGTACGTGCAGAAATTTGATACGGGCGGGACACCGCAATGGACTCCAAACGGCGTCGCGCTCTCGATGGCGGCCGGACATCAATGGGGCCAGACCATCACCGGCGACGGCTTGGGCGGGGCCATCGTGGCATGGCACGACGAGCGCAACAATTCCGATTATTTCGAT
>DATDQD010000284.1:0-3590 GCA_035292425.1 Bacteroidota bacterium | reverse complement strand
CGTCCCACCGTGCCGCGATCTCGCTCGATCCCCTCTCCCGCGTCTACGCATGCACCGATACTCTCTCGATTCTTTACGCGCCGGGGCCGGACGTTCCGGCGTCCGTCCGCCTTCATCCGGCCTACACTCCCGTTTCGCTGACCATCGGGGGAAGGACCACCGATTATCGGTTCGAGGGGGGAAGATTCTCATGGGCTCGTCCTTCCGGGGATTCAACGGGCGACATCGTCCTGGAATTCAGGGGAAGGATCGATTTTCCCTCTGAGTTTTCGCGCGTGACCCCCGAACGCGCCGTGCTCCGCGGGGAGGAGATCCTTCCCTGGAGTCCCGGCGATCTCCGGTCGGGCCGCCTGGCGATCACGGTGCCCGCGGGGTGGTCGGTGATCGCCCCCGGGCGAAGGAGCGGGGCGGGGGAACACCAGGCGGCGGGGGAGAATGCGGGGCCGGGGAAACCCGGGGAAACGCGCACGCACATCTTCACGTGGGAGGCCCCGATCCACGGGATCGGCTGGATCTGCGCCGGGGAGTACGAGCTCTCGCCCGTCGCCGGCGGCAGGCCGGAGATCTCGTTGCACCGATTCCCCGTGGACACCGCGTCGGACCCCGCGCGTTCACGCGCGATCCTGGCCCTGTGCGATTCGCTCGTGCGGTTCTACGCCTCGGCCTTCGTCCCCTACCGGTACGATGGGCTGACCGTCGTCGAAGTCGAGGACTGGGTCGCCGGCTGGAATGTCCTGGCGATCGCCGCGCCGTCGTTCATCATGGTCAAGCGAAAGGCGTTCGAAACGGACGACCCCTTCAACCGCATCGAGACGATCCTTCCCCACGAGATCGCCCACCAGTGGTGGATGGGCACCGTTTTTCCGGGAGAGCGGGACGCTGCGTTCCTTTCCGAGGGACTCTGCGAATACTCGTCCATCCTCTACGGGGAATACTCCGGGAGGGCCGGGCGCAGGGATACGCTTTCAAAAAGTCCCCTCCTGAGACCGCTGATCTCGAAGGTGAGACGGGGGACGGCCATCCCCCTGGATACTTCCGTGGATATCCGCGCGGTCCTCACGCAGTACCTGAAGGCCGCCTACGTCCACCACATGCTCCGGATGCGGATCGGCGACGCGGCCTACCGGAGGTTGCTGAAGGAATTCGCGGAGAGGTATTCCGGCCGGGCCGCTTCGATCGCCGATTTCCGGAGGCTGGCGGACGAGGTCAGCGGCCGCGACCTGGGATGGTTCTTCGCGCAGTGGGTGCAGGGAAAAGGTCTCCCCTCGCTCCGGGTCTATAACGCCCGGTCGGGGAAAATTCCGGAGGGGTGGCGCGTCACGGGCCGGCTGAGGGTGGTGGGGTACGAACGATACTCGGCGGACGTCGTCGTGGAACTGCAGACTTCCGGGGCGCCGGTCAGGACAACGGTATCGGTGGGGCTGGACGGGGAGGGGGGGTACCGCAACGACGTGCCGTTCGAATTCGTCTCGGGATCCGAACCCGTGAAGGTGGTGGCCGATCCGGACGGCGACCTCCTCCTGCTGAGGCATCTGCCCGAGAAAATCTCGGACCTCCGGGACCCCGGGGAGGCGCTCATGATCGTCGGGACCGGGCCGGACGGGTCGAGCTGCCGGGCACTCGCGATGGAGGACTCCCTGAGATTCCGTACGCAGGGGTGGGAGGTGACGGTCAGGGAAGACACCGGTGTGACGCTCGGAGACCTGCAGCGCGACCGTGTCATCCTCTACGGAAGGGAAGAGGACAATGCCGTGATCCGCACGCTCTCCAGGCCCTTTCCCATGGCCGCGCGGGGAGATTCCATCATCCTGGGGGGAGAGACGGTCCGTGACTCCACGCTCGCGCTCATTCAGGCGATGGAGAATCCCTGGCTGGACGACGGGTTGCTCATCTGGGTTCGGCCCTTCAGCTCCGCGGCGCGCCCTGAACTCCGGCCGTACGACCACTCATGGGCGCTCGTGCGGGGCCACGACATGGTCCATTCGGGGACATGGGACATGCCTGACGGAGACCTCGAGGTCCGGGTCAAACCCGGTTCTTGACTTTCACCTCCGCGCGGTGTAAATTTCATGCGTGACCGCCGACTGATTTGCCCGCCCGGCGAGCGATAAGAGATTCCCGAAACCATGAAGATCCAGCGAGGGACCGGGTTCCGCCCGCGCCGTCCCCTCCATCCATCAATTATCGTCAGGAATCGAATGAAACCATACCTGTTTTTCCCGTTTTTCCTCCTGTCAGGAATATTCACGGTTTCCGTTCCGGCGGCGCCGCCGGCGCCGGCGATGCCGGAGATGAACGATGCGCGCGTCCCTCCGGCTCTGACCGGCACCCCGTGCGATTCGGTGGCCGAGACCCCGTTCGCCGGGGAGATGCTGTTGTTCAACGTCTCCGTGGAAGGAGGGGGGAACACCGCCACGGTTCAGGCGAACGATTCATTCACCGTCGCGTTCGATTATTATATTCAGGTCTGTGATACTCCGGCCACCCATAATTTCTGCCAGGTCGTGGTCGGCTACGCCGTGTCCCCCGCGCCCCTGTTCTGCATTTTCCGCTCCCGGGTCGACTGCAGCGGGCGGACCGGGACGCTGACGTTCAGGATGAAGGCGCCCGCGTTTCCGACGGAGTATATCGTGGCCTTCGATCTCTCGAGGTCCCTCACGGAGCCGCCCTGTCCGGCCGGGTGGCCGCAGGGGCCCCCCGTCTATAGCAGGTATATCGCCTGCGTCAACGTCGCGGCCGGCAATCTCCCCGTTCCCCTCACCGGATTCGCCGACAACGTCACCCCCGGCTCCGCCACGCTCCACGGCACCGTCAACCCGGCCGGCGCGTCGACGGCGGTGAGTTTCCTCTACGGAACGACCCCGGGGGTCTACGTCGACAGCGTCACGGCGTTCGAGAGCCCGGTTTCCGGCACGACGGCGCTCGCGGTCTCCGGGCTGGTCACGGGCCTCTCTGCCAACACCCGGTACTACTACCGCGCCACGGCGGTGAACGAGAACGGTTACAACGTGGGAGGCGACTCGACCTTCTTCACGGGGCCGCAATTCGTCCTTGCCGAGCCGGTGCATTCGTTCGGCCACCTCCCATTGAACGGATCGCGGACCGACTCCATCACGGTGATCAATTCCGGGGACATGAACCTCCAGATCACCTCCGCCATCACGCTGAGCGGGCAGTATTCCGTTTTCCCCCTCTCCGCGACGATCGCGCGGGCCGGTTCAAAAAAATTCGCGGTGACGTTTTCCCCGCCCGTCTACGGCAGGTACAATTCGGGGATCGTCTTTCTCCACGGCGCGCTCACGAGCCCCGATACGCAGTTCGTCCGGGGAGACGCCCCCATCGGCGGGGTGTCGGCCGGATGGAACATCGTCTCGGTGCCCCTCACCGTCCCGGACCCCCGGAAGACGGTGGTGTTTCCGGATGCCATTTCCAGCGCGTTCGAGTTTTCCTCGGGATATTTCGCGCGCGACACGGTGAAGAACGGCAGCGGGTACTGGCTGAAATATCCCGCCGCGGACAGCCTTGTGGTGGACGGCGATCTGCGGACGTCCGAGGTCGTGACCGTGGTCGAGGGGTGGAACATGATCGGG
>DATDQD010000283.1:0-16198 GCA_035292425.1 Bacteroidota bacterium | reverse complement strand
GATCTCGACCTTCCTCCCCGGCGTCAGCATCTCCGCCCCGGGGCCGTTTGCGGCCCGGCCGGAGAGCATGACCAGGATCCTGCCTGATAATTCGAGGGACGTGTCCCCTTTCGAGATCGAGGAACAGTCGAGCTGGAACCTTGCCGACCGGGCCGACCTTCCGACGATTTCGGACACGGTCCCGGTGACCGTGACAGTGTCCGGGGAGAGGAACCGGGCCGGGTCGCCGGCCGGGACGGTCCGCATGTCGGCCGTGATCAGCAGAGCCCCGAATGATGCGATGAGGACCGGAAAGAGGAGCGCAGTGAGCACCCCGCGCGGGCGGAAGAATACCAGCGCGGCGAGGACAACAAGGAAAAGAATTGCGGTGACCAGGAGAAGGATGGGCGGCGGTAATGGAACAACCCACCCGAGGAGGATCCCTGACGCGAGCGCCAGGCAGAACTTCAACGCCGGCCGGCTAGCCATCGAGGTCCCATGCCCCCGTCATGCGGAAAAATACTCCAGAATCGTCGGAAGGATGCCGGTCAGGTCCCGGACGGACCGGGCGAGACGATCGTGCCCCAGCCCCGCGCTGACGAAGGGAACGGGATTGAGCGTATGCTGTTTCGTCGAGAGGTCCTCGAAGTTGCCGTGGTCGCTGGTCAGGATGAGCGTGTCCCGGGACGGGTCCATGTCGCGGACGAACCGGCCCACGAACCTGTCGAGGGTCGAAAGAATGGCCGCCGCCTCCCTGCGGGAACGTCCGTGCCCCGCGTGGTCGGTGAGATAATATTCGAAAAGGACAAATTCGTGATCGGCGAGCACGCTCAACGCCGCGCCGGCGGCTTCTTCGGGAGTCACGACCGGGACCTCCGGGTATCCGAGCCGCCCCCACCCTTCGGAGGTGCAATCAGCGGAGAGCGCCCTGCCGGAGATCAGTTCTGTGCAACCGTTGAGCGGCCTCCCGTTGGATCTCCACGCGAGGGAGATCGCCCCCGTCCGGGCGGGATGCCGCTTGAGGTGATCCAGGTACTGTCCGGGGAAGGCATTGATATACATCGTCCTGAGTCCGAGGCCCCCAAGCCTGCTGAAAATGTTTTTCTCTGCCAGGAGAGCGCGTAATCCCGAATGAGGAAAGGGACCGAAATGCCTGCCGATGATCCGGGCCGCATTCTCGCCGGTGAGGATCGCTGTCTGGCCGGTGCCGCTCTGGGGAAGCCCGCCGATCCCCAGCGTGGCGTCGAGCGGACGCACGGAGGAATGACCGTTCGACCGCGAGGCGGCGCCGAGCGAGACCATCGGTCCGCCGAGGAGGGCCTCGAAACCGGGAAGCCGTACGGAAAAGAACGGATTTTCACGGCCATCGTCCCTCCCGATGCCGACGCCGTCCAGGAAAAGGAAAAAAATCCTCCCCCGCGGGGCAGGCATCGCGCCGGTTTTTCCCCCGGGACTCACTTCTTCCGTCCGGATTCCACCATGAGCGTGACCGGACCGTCGTTGACCAGCCTTACTTTCATCATCGCCCGGAAGAGGCCGGATTGCACGCGTTCCGCGCCGATCTCTTTTCTCAACGCCGCGAGGAATTCCCCGTAGAGGTCTTCCGCGAGCGTAGAATGAGCCGCTCCTGTATAGCTCGGACGGGCGCCGCGCGCGGCATCCCCGTAGAGGGTGAACTGCGATATGACGAGGACCTCCCCGCCGGTCTGTTTCACCGAAAGGTTCATTTTTCCGCCGGCATCGTCGAAGATCCTGAGGGATGCGCATTTCGCCGCGAGCCACCGGGCATCTTCCGCGCCGTCCTCACCCGAGACGCCGAGCAGTATGAGAAGCCCGGGCCCGATTGAACCTGTGGTTTCAGCACCGACCGTAACGGAGGCCTCCGTCACCCTCTGGACGAGTGCTTTCATTTCTTGCCCGACACCACCCTTTCGATTCCCGAGAGGTCCCGCGCCACGCCGGTATCGCGCAACGAGCGCCCGAGGAATATCCTTTCGACTCCCCTCGCCTGGTTATAAGCGGTTTCGACCATCAGGACGCCCCCTTCCGCCAGGAGCGACGTCGCAATGACCGCCAGCCGCCTGAAGAAGGAAAGTCCGTCCCCGCCGTCGGTGGTGGCGATCGCCGGCTCGAAGAGGCGTATCTCCGGGTCGAGGCCCGCCATCTCGGCGGAAGGGATATAGGGGGGATTCGAAACGATCGCGTCGAAACGGCCTTCACGGAACGGGAGTTCGTCCCGGAGGACATCGGCACGAAGGAGGGAGATCCGGCCTTCGAGGTTGTGGCGCCGGATGTTTGAACCGGCGACATCGAGCGCATCCTGGCTGATGTCGACCCCGACGATGTCCGCGGGTGGATGGTAATGGGCGAGGGCGACCGCGATATTTCCCGAGCCGACCCCCACATCGAGGATCCTGAGCGGCGACGGGCCCCGGCCGCGGCAATACCCGAGCATTTCCTCCGTGAGGACCTCCGTTTCCGGCCGCGGGATCAGGACCCGCCTGTCGACATTGATCCTGATGCCCATGAAATCGGTCTCTCCGGTGATATACTGGAGGGGTTCGTGCGAGAGCCTTCTCCTGATGAGCCCGACGAACGCGTCGACCTCGTCGCCGCGTAGAATCTTTTCGAATTCCACGTAGAGCCGGATCCGTTCGCACCCGAGGAGGTGGCACATCAGCAGCTCCGCCGTGAGCCTCGCCTCGTCGATCCTCCCCTTCCGCAGGACATCCTCCGCCCACCGGAGCGCCGGCAGGATCGTCGAGGGAGGCGTGATGAGTCCGGCGGGCTGATTCATTTCCGGCAGACGGTCCACCGTGGTTCCATTACCGCGTCCGCCGGAGAAGGACCAGGGTGATGTCGTCGTTTTGCCCGGCCGCCCCGCTCCAGCCGGTGACGGCGTCCACGATCGACCGCCTGAGGGCGTCCAGCGGCGTCGTCCACGAATTCCGGAGGATCGCACCGATCCTGTCCTCCCCGAATTCGGTCCCGGCGGGATTCATTGCCTCGCTGACGCCGTCGGTATAGAGGCAGACGGTGTCGCCCGGCCTGAGGGTGACCGTCCCCTGGTCGTACGGACGCATCGTCGGCATCACGCCGAGGATGAGGCCCCCGGCGTCGAGCCGTTCGATTTCCCCCTCTCCCCGGCAGAGGATGGGGGGGTTGTGTCCGGCGTTCACGAAGGTGAAACTTCCCGTCTCCGGATCGAGGATCCCCCAGAAGAAGGTGATGAACCGCCCCTGTGTCGTATTCTGGGTCATCAGGTCGTTGACCCGGCCGGTGAGCTCGGCCAGGCTGAGCCCGAGGGGGACGAGGGCCCTGATCGAAGCCTGCAGGCTGGCCATCAGCAGCGAGGCGGGCGTCCCCTTTCCGGAAACGTCGCCGATGGCGAAGACCCACCGGGTGCGGCCGAGCGGAATGACGTCATAATAGTCGCCCCCGACCTGCCGGGAGGAAATATTCACCGCCGAGATGGCGTATCCGGGGAGGTTCGGCAGGTCCGCCGGGAGGAGCCCCTTCTGGATTTCCTTCGCGATGAGGAGTTCATCCTCCATCTTCTGTTTCTCGAGCGCCTCCCTGAAGAGCCGCGTATTCTCCAGCGCGATGACGGCCAGATTGCCGAGCGATGAGAGAAAATCGAGGTCGGCCTGCGCGTAGGGGGCGTCGTTCATCCTCCCCCCGACGCCGAAGACGCCCTTCAATTCGTTCCGGGCCCTCAGCGGGATCACCGCCTGGATGCCGATTCCCTCGAGGTGACGCCGCGCGGCGCGGTCGGAGGCCCGGTCCATGGTATCCATGGTCTTCGGCTCCTTCATTCCCAGGAGGTAGGGAGCGAGCCCCGGGGGGATCTCGGCGTCGATGCGCTCGAGCACGTGCACAAGCCGTCCTTCGCGCAGAAGCGAGAGGAAGCACTTGTGGGCGCCGATCTGTCCCATCACCGAAAACATCAGCAGTTTCACCATCCGCTCGGGATCGAGGACGGCGTTGAGCTCCCTGCTCAGTTCAAAGAGCGTGTTGAGTTCCTGGATTTTCCTGCTCAGCTCCCTGTTCGCCGCATCCACCTCCGCCCAGGCGGTGGCCCTCACGATCGACGTGGCCGCGATGTTGGCCAGGGACATCAGGTATTCTTCCTGCCGGGGGGTGAGCGCCTTCCCGTGGGCGCTCGGCGAGAAGCCGAGCATTCCCACGATCCGCCCGCCCTCGGTCATCGGGATGAGCGTCTGGATCCCGTGCGATCGGAACGCCCTGACCCAGGGGTATTTCCTCGCGTCGGTAGCGTCGGCCCTGATGATCCTCCTGGGGATGTTCCTCATTTTCATCCCGGTCCCGAGCAGTTCCGCCCTGAGCCCGCGGACGTTCTGGATCCTGAACCCCTCCTCCTCGCTCCCGAGCAGGACGATCCCCCGGAGGGCCATCAACTTCCCCATCACCGTCAGCAGAAGGTGCCCGAGAATAAAAATAAGATCCGTGGAGGAGTTGATGATGGAGCTGAACTCGAACAAGGACCGGAAGTCGAACCGTCGTTCCAGTTCCAGGGCTGCCGGGGCCGGGGATTTCGCCGGGATTCGTTTCATGGATGGGTGTCCGCCGCCTCAGGACCCGGGGAGATGTTTCACCAGGTGCACTTCGCACTTGGCGCCGTTCCCCTGGCGGTAGAAGACCCTGTCCATGAGGGAACGGATCAGGTGCAGGCCGAGCCCCCCCTTGCGGTAATGCGCCAGGTATTCCTTCATGTCGGGGGACTTGATGTCGTCGGGGTTGAACGATGTTCCGTCGTGCGTGATGACGATCTCGATTTCCCTCTCCCCCGGGATGACCCGGATGTCGATGTCCCTGTCGGGGGCGTTCGCGTAGGCGTGCTTGATCACGTTCGTGCAGGCCTCGTCGCAGCAGAGGGCGATCGTGTGGACCGCGTCGTCGCGGAACCCGAGATCGCGGGCGCAGACGGAGACGAACTCCCTCACCTCCCTGAGCCTGTCGGTTCGGCTCTTGATCCTCAGGTGCGTCCTGGCCGGTGTTTTCCTGGCGTTCATGCGCGCGTCGCCGTGGTTCTGTTACTTTGCCGGGGCCTGGAACTTGCGGATGGCCTCGCCCTCGTCGTCCGTGATCTCGTAGAGCAGGGGGAAGCCGAGCAGGTCGAACACGTTGAAGACCTTCGGGGACATGTTCGAGAGCTTGATGTCCCCCTTGTTCCTCCTGACGTCCTCGATGTAGGCCATGAAGACCCCGAGACCGGCGCTGCTGATATACGTAAGGTCCCTGCAGTTCACTACGATCCGGTACCTGTTCTTGTCGATCAGCGACTGGAACGATTTCTCCAGCTCGGGGGCGGTGTGCGCGTCCAGGTATCCCTTCAGGTCGAGGACGTTGACGTCGTTCTTTTCCCGCAGTTCGATTTTGAATGAGCTCATAACAGGTCCTCTGAGTGATGGCGCGGTGTCATGTGACGTTCGTATTTATTTTCTTCCATTTCAGTACGACGATCGTGAGGTCGTCCTCCGGCGGCCTGTGGCGCATGTGGGCGTCGACGGCGGACACGATATCGTCCCGCATATCGATGGCTCTTTTCCTTCCCGCCCGCGCGATGACGTCCTGCAGCCGCTGGTAGCCGAACTCCTCGCCGCTTTCCGGCCTGGCCTCGGTGACGCCGTCCGTGTAGAACACCGCGATGTCGCCGTCGCAGAGGCGGATCTCGTCCTCGGTGATGGTGCGGGCGAAGAATTCCTTCGAGCCCATCCCCACCCCGAGCCCGGTCGGCTTGACGAACCGCGTCCCGTCGCGCGAAAGGAGTATCATCGGGCAGTGCCCGGCGCGGGCGACCCGCATCGTCCCGGTGCGGATGTCGATGATCGCGTAGATCAGGCTGATGAAGGTCCTCTTGTCCATGGTCCCGTACAGCGCCGCGTGCGCCTGGGAGAGGAATTCCCGGGGGGACGTGTGGAGTTTGCTGAGCGCCTGGAAGATCCCCTTCATCTCGGCCATGAAGAGCGCCGCCGAGACGCCCTTGCCCGAGACGTCCCCGACGATGACCCCGAGGTGGTGATCATCCAGCATGGTGAAATCGTAGTAATCGCCTCCCACCTCGAAGGCGGGCGTGGAGAGCGCCTCGATCTCGATTTCCGGGAGGGACGGCAGTTCCTGGGGAAGCAGTTTTCTCTGCATTTCCTGGGCGAGGAGCATCTCGCGCATCAGCCGTTCACGCTCCAGCGACTTCTTGATGAGCCTCGAATTTTCAAGGGCAATCGTCACCTGGTCGGCGAAGGCCGAGATCACGTCGGCATCCTCGCGGTCGAATCCGAACTCCATGGTTTTCGTGGCGTAGAGGATGCCGATGACGTCGTCGTGCGAGACGAGGGGCACGATCACCAATGAATTGATCTTCTTCCCGATGTTCCTGATGTGTCGCGTCCTCCCGTCCGCCCGGACCTGGTCGATCACCACCGGCTTGCGGCCGTCAAAGACCAGCCGGCGCACCGATCCGTCGTTCATCCCGGCGATCTCCTCGATCTCCTGGATGGAGATGTTCTGCAGCGCCACGGTCCTGAAGGCGGGGGCCCCGGTGCGGCGCTCGTCCTGATCGCGGCCGCCCGCCTGGGCGTCGTCATCGGGGATGACCTCCAGCCACGCGCTCTCGGCCTCGCACACTTCGAGCGTCATCTTCGTCACGAGGTCCACGAGCTCGTTGAAATCGAACACCCTGGTCACGAGCTTGCCGAGATTGTGCAGTGAAAGCACCTCGATGCTCTTCCTGTCGTAGGCCTCGGCCGTCGGCAGGTGGAAGAGCGTGCTGACGAACGTCATTCCGAAATAGATCGCCGCGAACAGGCCCATGACCGCGACGAAGGTGGCCAGCTGCCGGGAATAATACGTGAGGGACTGCGCGATCAGCGAGGAATCCCCCACGGACGCCACGTAGATCGGGACGTAGAGCGCGAAGAGGATGAAACTGAACGCCATCGTGATCAGCTTCTCCCTCTTCGAGAGGTAGACGATCCAGGAGAGCCGGAAAGAATTCAGCAGGATCGCCGCGACGGTGAGCCCGAAGCACACCGAGACGATCAGGTTGGACTCGAACGGCCGGTACGGAACCGTGACCGCGACCGTGGCGAGCAGCAGGACGAGGAACGCCCGGAAATTCCGCTTCGTCTCCTTCCTCCGTTTCGACATGATAATGTCGCGGAGCGTGAGCAGGACGAAGAGGGCCGTGGTCCCGAACACCACGGCATAGAGGTTCGCGAAGACCACCGATTCGAACCCCTCGGGGAGGGCCATCTCGTTCTTGATCTCGAACCCCGTGGAGGAGACCCCGTAGAGCGCCAGACCGGCGAGGCCCACCACAATTGTGAGGACGAGGGCGAACCCCAACTTCCTGACCGCGTTCTGGTCGCGGCGCCAGACGCTTTCGATGAAGAAATAGAGCGACAGGAACGCCCCCGCGACGAGGAGGGCCTGCAGAATGGTGAAGGCCCCGAGCTCCACGTCCAGCTTCGAAACCACCACGTCGAGGATGAACTTCGCGACGAACAGGAAACCGCCCACCGAGAGCAGGAGGATGTTCTTGATCCTGGATTTTCGGTCGGTCATGGCGGCCCCGGTCAGAGCTTCACCCGGATCCAGCTCGTAGACCTGAATTTCAGGAAATTCATCGCCGAATAGGCGAGGATGTAGACCGGAAGGGCGAGCCACGATCCGGTCACCCCCCAACCAAGGACGATCCCGAAGAGGTACGTGAGGGGGAGAAAAATGATCCAGTGGGTCAGAATTTCGACCCACATCACGTACACCGTCGCTCCGCCGGCCTGGAGGGCGTTGGCGAAGATGATCCCCGAGGAATAGAAAATCTGCGCGATGCCGGCGATGCGGAGGATCGGGCGGGCGACACCGACGACACCGGAGTTCGTCGTGATAATGTTGAGAATGAGGTCGGGGACCAGGCAGAACACCAGTCCGACCGCGAAGGTGAAGATCGTCCCCAGTTTGGCGGTCTCGAATCCGTAGGCATGCGCGGTTTTCACGTCGCCCTTCCCGAGCGACTGCCCCACGAGGGTCTGCGCCGCGATCCCGAATCCGAATGAAGGCATCAGCGAGATGAAGATCGCCGAGGTGACCACGTTCGTGGCCGCCTGCTCCACCGTCCCGATCCAGCCGGTGATGGCCACGAACGAGAGGAATCCCAGCAGGATCAGGATGTTCTGAAGCGACACGGGCACCGATATTTTCACTATCTGGGCGATCGTTTCCCCCGATATCCGGAAATGAGAGTAATACTTATACTTTTTTCGATAATCGTGGAGAAATGTTACAAAAACGAAAAAGAGCCATCCCAGGGCCATGCTGAGCGAATATCCGAGCCCGGCCCCGGCGAGCTCCATGCGCGGAAAACCGAACGCCCCGAATATGAGAAGGTAGTTAAAAAAGATGTTAAAGATGTTGACGATGATCGCCGAAAACATGAAGATTTTGGTATGCCCGATGCCGAAGAAGAAGCCCCTGTAGGAGACGATCAGGAGGAAAAAAGGGAGGCCGATGAACTGGTACTTCATGTACTCGGCGCCCGCGACGGCGACCGCCTCGTCCGCCGAGAAGAAGCTGAGGATATCGTACGAGAAGATGAAGCCGGCGAAGCCGAAAACGATGCCGAGGAGGGCGGTGACGACGAGCGAATTGTTGAGGACCTCCCCCACCCCGACGTGATTTCCCTCGCCGTGGCGGCGGGCGACGTAGACCTGAGTGCCCGTGCTCATGCTGGAGAAGAGGCTGGCGATCGCCCAGGAGCCGAGGAAGCCGAGGCCCATGGCGGCGAGCTGGACGTCGGTATTCTCCAGCCGGCCCACCATGGCCGTGTTGACAATGGAGACGACCATCTGGGAAGAGAGGCCGGCGATCGCCGGCGTCGCGATCTGGAGGATGTCCCGGACGAGGTTTTTCCGCAGCATCAGCATCGTTCGGCGTGGAGCGTCTGAGGGGCGGGCCTCCGGGTCGGAAGATCCGTCAGGCTCAGAGGGAGTAACGGGTGATCGCCCGTTCGGCGTCGCGCGCGTGGGTGGATTTCGGGTACGCTTCCTTGAGTATTTTCAGAAGGCGGACGGCTTCCTCCGGCTTGCCGGCGGCCCCGTAGCAACGGGCGGCCGAATTGAGGTATTCCGGCGCTGTCACGCCGTCCGGCTGGATTTTCACCGCCTCCTCATAGAGTTCCGCGGCGTCCGCGTACTGTTTCATCGCCTCGTGGGACGCCGCGGCGCCCGCCCTGGCCCCGGCATCGAGCAGTCTGTCCCCCGCGGAGAAGCTGCTGTAATGCTCCAGCGCGTTGGCCCAATCCCCCAATCGATAGTATGCCCCCGCCAGATAGTACTGCGCGAGCTCGCCCGCGTCGGTTCCGCCGTAATTTTCCACGATCGCCTTCAGACCCAGGATCCCCTGTTCCGGCTGGCCGTCGATCGCTCCGCGCAGGGCCGCCGGATCGGCGGGCGCGGCATCGATCACCGTCATCACCCGCGAAAGTTCCACGCCGGCCTTCTCGTTGTTCGACCGCCGGTTGTTGATGAAGATGACGATAACCCCCGCCAGGATGACCAGCCCCGTCAGGGCATAGTTGACGTACTTCTTGTTTTCGTAGTAGAAACCGGAGGTCTTGACGTACGTCGTCAGCAGTGTGTCCTGCTTCAGCTCCTTTTTCACGAGCTTTTTCTTGGGATTTAACACGTTGTTCTTCCTTTGATTGGTTGAAGTACGCCCGGCGCGATTCGAACGCGCGACCTACAGCTCCGGAGGCTGTCGCTCTATCCATCTGAGCTACGGGCGCGGAATTTATCGAAAACAGATTTGTAATTTACATTTTTCCACGCCGATTATCAAGAACGGGTGGACAGCGCCCTGGTCAGCTCCGTCACGGGAATGGTTCCCTCCCTGACGATTGTGAGCCTGCCTTCGGAGACGTCGGCTACCGTGGATGGAGGGGAAATCCTCTCTCCGGCGTCCAGGGCAAGGCCGACTTCCGCCCCGAACTGCCGTATGAGAGTACCGATTTCCCGGGACGGCTCGATTCCCGACCGGTTTGCCGAGGTCGAGACGAGCGCGGAGCCGCACCGTTGCGTGACCTTCCGGCAAAATTCGTCCGCGGGGAGGCGGATGCCGATTTTCCCTGTCCCGGCCGTCAGGAGTTGAGAGACGGCCGGGGCCGCCCTCAGGACGAGGGTGAGCGGTCCGGGCCAGAAAAGATCCATCAGCCGGCGCGCAAGGGGGGGAATTTCAACAGCCAGTTCGCCGGCCATGGCGACCGAATCCACCAGGACGAGGCTCGGCTTCGTCTCCGGTTTTCCCTTGATGGCATAGACCCGCTTCACCGCTTCAGGATGTCCGGCGAGGCACCCCAGGCCGTAGAGCGTGTCGGTGGGATAGAGAATCACTCCCCCCTCCCTCAGCACCTGCGCCGTCCGGTGTATTGCGGGATTCAGATCATCTCCGCCGCGCAGGTTGATGATTTCACATCGCACGGTTTTCATATTGAACCCCGTCCGCCGGTCCCGGATGTCCCGGATGTCCCGGATGTCATTGAGATCACGGCATCCAGCACCGTCTCCGGCGTAATGCGAATCATGCACTCGAAGGTCCCCACCGGGCATCGGTCTCCGCCATGGATGCTGCAGGGCCGGCACGGAAGGCCGCGCGTTTCCATGACCCTGTCCCGGGGACCGGTCGGACCGAAGCCGAAAGCCGGGATCGTCGCGCCGAAAATGGCCAGCACCGGCGTCCCGACCGCCGTGGCGAGGTGGAGCGGGGCGCTGTCGTTGCACACCAGCAGAGCCGACCTCCGGATCAGCTCGGCGGACCCCAGGACCGGGAATTTTCCGGAGGCGTCCATGATTCCTCCACCCGCCGCGGCGATTTCCCGGCACAATTCCGCATCCTCAGGGCCCCCGACGAGGATGACCCGGAAACCGCGGCGCGCCAGACCCCCTGCGAGGGCCGCAAACCTCTCGGCGGGCCACCGCTTCGTGTTCCAGACGGTTCCCGGGGCGATCGCGATCAGCGGCGCGGCGCCCGCGGTTCCGGAGGCGGCGAGGAATTCGGTGACTGTTTCTTTCTCCCTCTCACCCGGGTAAAGGCGCGGCGCGTCATGAGCTGCGTGGTCGACGCCGACCGCCTCAAGGAGCCGGAGGTTCCTGTCGATTTCGTGGAGCTCGCGCGCGTACGGAACGGTCCGGCTGAAGAGCCTTCTCCCCGCGCTGGAATCGAATCCCACGCGTACCGGGATCCCGGCCAGTTTCGCAAGCAGAGCGCTCCGGAGCGAGCGGTGGGGAACGATCGCGCAGCGATAGTCCCTCCGTTTCACCGCTTTCATCACCCGGAAAAATCCGCGGAGCCCGGAATCGGCCCCGCGCTTATCATAGATGAGGGTTTCCCGGATATCCGGGTGATTCGCGATCACCGCAGCGGTGCGGGGCACCACCATCATGTCCACGGAAAGTCCCGGTTGGAGTCTCCGCAGGACCTGCGCGACGGGGAGCGTGAGGATCACGTCCCCCAGGAACGCGGTCTGGATGACCAGGACCGGGTCAGGAATCGACACTGTCACCGCCTTCCGGGCCGGTGGTCGGCGCGAGATGCTTCCATCTCCTGTGCATCCAGAGCCAGTGGTCGGGGTGCATGCGGATATACCGCTCGAGCAGGCTCACGTGCCGGCGCGTCAATTCCTTAACATTATCCTCCGTCGCGCCGTTCAGGTCGGATGCCGGCACATCTTCGAGGATGAAGTCGTACGTGTAATCGGCCCGGCGCACGGTGAATCCCATTTTCATCGGAACTCCCGCCCTCAGGGCGAACGCCGCGGGCCCGCGGAATGTGGCCACCTCCCGCCCGAAAAAAGGGATGAAATCGCTTTCCCGCGTGGCGCTCTGGTCGGGGGCGAGGGCGACGACGGCCCCGCCCCTGAGCGCCGTGAGCGATTCCCTGATCGCCCTCTCCATCGGGACAATGCTGTTGCCGAAACCGCAGCGCAGGCCGGCGACGACGCGGTCGACCAGCCTGTTCGCCTGCGTCTTTACGACGACGAGATACTGCACGCCTGCCAGGCACGCGCTCCCGGCGCCGCTGAGCTCCCAGTTGCCGAAATGCCCCGAGAGATAGACCAATCCGCCCGAGGCCGCAATCGCCTGAAAATGCGCGCGGTTCTCGTCGTAATTCATGAGTCTCCGGAGGTCCGGGGGGGCGAGCTTCGAAAAGCAGAGGAACTCCGACATGGAGATCCCGAAGTTTTCGAAGGCGCCCCGCGCTATGGCCTTCAGTGCTTCGTCCGTTTTTTCGGGGAATGCGTGCCGGAGATTGTCGATCGTGATCGCCCGCCTCCCTGGCATCAGGTGGTAAAAGCCGCCCCCGAGAATGCGGCCCGCGCGCTGGGCCCAGGGGAAGGGCATCAGCAGCAGGCAGCCCCTGAAGAGGGAAAAGAAAAGAAACTCAATCCGGTGCATGATCGGATTCACCGGATTGACGCTTCCTCCTGGTACCAGTTCTCGTTCCGCAGCTCGTTGAGATGGGTGGAATGCACCAGGCGGTATCCGCCGAAACCGAGCCGGTCGACGAAGACGAAGACGACGCCTCCCTGGATGCCCCGGTATTCCCATGTCTCGTAGGGACGGCTTTCCCCCATGCTGGGGTGACGTTCGACGTCATCCGGCCGGCCATAGATCACCAGGACCCTCCCCCTGTCCGTGAGCCATCCCTCCCTGTTTCTCTCGGAATATTTTTCGTTGGCCTCGGCGATCCGGGCGAGGTATTCTTCTCTCGCCCTTCCCGGCCCGGCCGCGGCGTCGCCGTTCCTCCCGGACCAGAAGTTTTTCAGGAAATTCCTCCTGGCATTGAGGTCTGCGAGCTGTTCGATCTGTTCGCGCTCGGGTTCGGTGCTCAGGTATCGGAGTTTTCGGATTTCGTCGTCGGCGTCCGCTTCCGTCATGAAGGAGAACAGCTGGTCGTGCCGGGGCGGCCGCGCGGCGTCGTCGGACTTCCCGACGCCCGGATTAAAGACGAAAAATTTTTTCTCCGAGGCCGCGAGGGACCGGTGCGGCCGCAGGGTCGTGTCGAGCACCTCGACGCGGAGGAGGTAACTGCCCCCCGGGAGCGAGGCGACGTTCATCGAGCCGTATTCCGCGCTCGACTGGTGGGTCCTGGGTTTACTCTTCGCCTGAAACACGACCTCCCTGCCGTACGAATCGAGAATGGAAGCCCGGAGCAGGACGTTCGGGCCGGTTGACGCGTTCAGGTTGTAGACCTCCGCGTAGAAATGGATGACCGGGAGGCCTTCCCCGTAGAGGCGCGAAGGGTTGGGGATGATCTCGAGGGTGTTCCTGTAGAAGGGCGAGCTCCTGTCGGCCGACGGCGTGATGCGCGAGCAGAGTTCGATGTCGCTCATGGCCTCGGCACGCGCCGCAAAGCCGGCGATCCTGAGGGGGATCACCACGCTGTCCGCCCTCGACGGATCGAGCGAGTCCCGGCAGGAAAGGGAGAGGCGGTAATCCCCCCCGGGAAGGGCGAGCGATTCGAAGCTCAGGATGTTTTTCGGGGCCCGGAGCTCCGCGGTGTCCCGAAGGACTCTCGGAAGGACCCACTGACGTGAATCCACGATCCTCGCGGATTCCGCGATCTGCAGTTTCATCTCCAGCGCACCCCGGTATCCCGCCGAATCCGTCAGGTACGTGAGGCTCGCCTCGGAGATCCCGTAATAGACTTCAACGTACGTCAGGGAGTCCGGGCCGGAGAAACGCGCGGCATCGGCGTCGAGGCGGAAGGCTGAGCGACCCGGGATCGATTGGGATGCGGCGATCCCGGCCGCGCAGAGGAGCGCGAGCAGGACGGATGTCTTCGGAGCGGGCATGGTTCGATCCCCCTGGGATTTGGTGAGGTTTGCCGTAAACATATTAAAAACACGCGCGAAAGGCAACCCGGAAAGAGAACGGCCCGGGATTGTCTGGAGACCCGGGCCGAAATTACCGTGACAATCATCGGCGATTACTTCATCAGCAGCATCCTCCTGGATTGCCGGAACTCTTCATCCCCGATGGAGAGGACATAATAGTAGATGCCCGTGGACATGCCCGAAGCCTCGAACTCCACTTCCCTCAGGCCCTGGTCCATCGGCTCGGATTCCAGCAGACGGGCAACCTCCCGCCCGAGCATGTCGTACACCCTGAGCGACACCACGGCGTCGGCCCGGAGCGCGAACTCGATGGTGGTCGAGGGATTGAACGGATTCGGGTAATTCTGGAAGAGTTCATACGCCACCGGCGCGGCCGCGGCCGTTTCGACGCGGTAATTCAGGGGCTCCAGCATCGGCGCCGCCGCGGGCTGGAGGAATTCGACGCTGTCGATGCTGAGCACTCCCGTCGTGATGAACGGGATCTTCGAGATGACGGTGAGCGGGCCGTAGAAGGCGGCATTGATTTTTTCCAGCACCGTGTCGAGCCTGGCCCAGTCGATCGGCGCGTACCGTCCCCCGTAGGTGAGGTAATTGTCCGCCGTCGCCGCGATCTCCCGGAGGGTCATCTCGTTATACGGATTCGAGGTATCGCCGTCGTCATAGGTCAGGTCGCCGAAGGTCGGCGGCGTCACCTCGGCGTCGCTCGCGCCGATGTTGATCCTGAGGGCGATCAGCTCGCCGAGGACCTCGTTGTCATACTTGTCGAGCTTGGGATTCTTCTTTTCGCCGAGGAACGGTTTGCCGCCGAAGAAGGCGAAATAGTCCGGAGTCCCGGTCTGGGGGATGAATTTTGCGATGTTCGCCCCCTTGGAGATCCTGATCCAGCCGAACGCGGAGGCGCTGTCCGGCCTGGCCTGCCCGAGGACCATGCCCCCGGGCGCGCCCGCGAAACCCTTCTTGATCTTCGGAAATGCTGCCGCGAAGGCCTCGTCCCGGAGGTTGGCGAAATTCGGGACCGAGATTGACGACTTGAGGTTCACCCCCTTGCCGATGATGTCGGCCTGCCGGATTGTGCGGTATTTCAGTTCGTCGGGGTCCACATGCTTGATCACCACGAAATCGGTCCCCTTCCCCTTCGACTTCGTGCTGGCCGCCGCGACATAGATTGCGCCTTCGTTTTCGTGCAGGGCGTACGGGACGTCCTCCCCGTTCGAGGGGCCGTTGTAGCGGATGCTCCACTGTTCGGAGCCCGAAGCGTTATACCTGATCAGTTTCACGTCATGACCGGTTCCCGGCCCGATGCTGGAGGCCAGCACCGTCGGATTGTTTCCCCCGCCGACGGCCACGCCGGCGTCGTCGTCGTTCGCGACGCCGTTATGGGACGAGGCCCAGTTCTCGGCGCCGTTGCTCTGGTTGTAGCGGATGGTGAGCACGTCGGTGAACGCGCCCGCCCGGACGCTCTTTCCCGTCACGTACAGCCTGCTTGCCCCCTGCACGGAGAGCGCGTACCCGTCGTCGTCGGCATGGTCCGCCCCGTCGTAGCGGCTCTCCCAGTCGACGGTGCCGTCGTCCGCGTTGTAGCGGATGGTCACGATGTCAGATCCCGATGAATCGGTGCGGCTCGAGCCGGTGACGTAGAGTTCCGAGGACGCCCTGAGCAACATCGCCCTGGGGATGCTCGGTCCCGTCGTGGAGAAGTACCGCGCGCCCCAGACGGAGTCCCCTGTTCCCGCGTCGTATCTGATCGTCTGGTAATCGTTGATCGTGTCCTGGCTCACCCCGGTCACGTACAGGGCATCGAACCCGTCCAGCACCATCGCCGTGACGCTGTCGGTCCCGCTCGTCGGGCCGTCGTACCGTTTGACCCACTGTTCGACACCGGAGGCGTTGTACTTCACGGTGGCATAGTCCAGCCCGCTGGCCCCGCCGTAGCTCCATCCCGAGACGTACACGTTCATCGAGTCGTCGACGGCCAGGCCGGTGGCGGCGTCATCGGCGTTTCCGGGCCCGTTGTACCGCATTGCCCAGACCTGGTTGCCGTCGTTGTCGTATTTCACCGTGGCGTAGTCGTACCCGGAACCGGCGCCCGCGCTCTTCCCGGCGACATAGACGTTTCCCGCGGTGTCCAGGGCAATGACCGCCCCCAGGTCGTCGCCAGAGCTGTTGTCGTAATGCCTCACCCAGAGCCGTTCGCCGTCGGGATTGTATTTCGCCGCGGCAAAGTCGATGCCGGTGGGCTTGTTGTCCATCCATCCGGCGGCATAGACATAGGCGGAGTCGTCCGAGATGACGGCAGCCGCCGCGTTGCTG
>DATDQD010000282.1:0-5800 GCA_035292425.1 Bacteroidota bacterium | reverse complement strand
GCCGGGACGGGCCGGCCCCCGACCACAGCCGTGTCGCGGGACTCGAAGAGGGGTACGCCGCGTTTCAGCAGCGCATGGGCGACCGCGAACGAATGATTATACCGGCGCTCGAAGTACCAGTGCTTTCCGGACCCCTGTTCCTCCGGGACTTCCACGACCGCGGTGTCGATCGTGCGCGACTCCACCGCAACCGGCAGCGACTGTTCGATCACCTCCACTCCCATCTGGAGCGGGAGCGACCACGCCGTCATGTCGTACGGCTGCTTCGGCGGGCCGCCGGGATACTGTTTCAGATCGGGGTATCGCTGTTTTTCGAGGAGGTCCTTTACGTAACCACGGGCCGGCTGGGCGAGGGGGATGTAGTACGACCCTGCGGGGATGATGCGGTCGGCCTGCCGGAGTTCCACCGTCGTTTGTTGAACCTTCACCCCCGCGATCAGGAGGCGGTTGACCATCTCAACGGCCGCGTTCGGATCGTGCTGGCCGGCAGGCACGAAGAACCCGCGGGGCGATTCGGTGTTTCCCGCCGCGATGGCCTGCGTGTTCAGGTCGTAGAAGCCGGTCTTGACCTTCGATTTGAAGGTCGAGGCGAAGTCGAGGATGGAGTATGTGACCGCCTTCTCGTACTCGATGATGTCGCGAAGCCTCCACCATCCGCCTTCCCACGGATCGAGGTGATTGGACTGGGCTTTGTTCTCGGGCAGTTCGGAGCCCATTCCCTGCACGCTCCCCTTCGGGAACCAGAGCGGGCTGGCGATCTGGACGCTCGCGGCTTCCGAGAGGATGCCGATGCGGTTGTGCCAGAGAGGTGTTTTCGACGCGGTCCCCTCGAAGAAGGCGTTGAACACCGTGCCGGTGACGACGCCCTTAAAGCCCGCTTTGTGCAGGTCGGACACGACGTACTTGCCGAGGAGGTTCACCTGGGCCGTGAGCGTCGCGGGAACGTTGGGGTTGACGGGGTCTTCGTAGGGGGGGAGGAAGATCCTCGGCCCGGACGAACCCATCTGGTGCTGGTCATAGACGATCTCGGGGAACCACTCCCTGTAGAGGACGCGCGCGGTATGCCTCGATTCGGCCAGGTTGTACATGAACCAGTCGCGGTTGTTGTCGTGCCCGGCGTAGTGGTGGTAGAGTTCGGGGGGCGAACTTCCCTCGGCGGGAGTGCCGAGGGTCCTGCGGTACCAGTCGGTCACGATCTGCTGACCGTCGGGGTTGAGCGACGGTATCAGCAGGACGATCGTATTGTCGAGGATGCTTTTCATCCGCGGCGTCTCCTGTGCCGCGAACTCGTGGAGGAGTTCGACCGATTCCTGGCTCGAGGCGATTTCGGTGGAGTGGATGTTGAGTGTCACGAGCACGACGGTTTTTCCCTCGGCGACCAGCGGCGCGGCCGCTTCGGGCGTAAGCCCGTACGGATGCGCGAGCGCCTGCTGGATCTCCCTGTATCTCCCCAGGTTCCTGATGTTTTCTTCCGAGGAAATGATCGCCATGATGAACGGTCTCCCGAGGGTGGATTTCCCCAGCTCCTCGACGATGACCCTGTCCGAGGCGTCATCGACCGTCCGGAAGTAGGCGGTGATCTGCGTCCAATCGATCAGTTTCCGGTCGGCTCCAATTTTAAAACCGAACACCTCTTCGGGCGAGGGAATCTTTTTCTGCGCCGGGGATGCCGGGGGCGGCATCAGAACGATGGTCAGAAGGAGGAGATGAACGAAGGGCAGGCCGATTGAGTTCATGCGCAACTCCAATGGTGTATTGAAGGTCCGGTCAGACGACGGCGGACCCCGGAAAAACGATGCGGCAATCATTTCCCGCCTCGAGCGTGACGCGAAGGCCGACGGGGAGTGTGAGAGACCCGGCGATGTGGCCGTGACGGATGCCGCTCACCACCGGCGCGCCGGGGTCCCGGAACGCGTCGTCGAATATCCGACGAAGGCTGAGGGAGGGTTTCCCCGGTTCGGGGACGCAGTCCGCGAAACGGCCGAGGATCACGCCCCGGACCCCGTCCAGCATCCCGGAGAGTCGAAGGTGCTGGAGCATCCTGTCGATCCGGTAGGGCCGCTCGCCGACGTCCTCGAAAAAAAATACTCCATTCCCCGCCCGCGGGAGATAGGCCGTGCCGGCCAGGTGGCTGATCATCGAAAGGTTGCCGCCGA
Organism: Bacteroidota bacterium; assembly: GCA_035292425.1. Classification (GTDB taxonomy): domain Bacteria; phylum Bacteroidota; class Ignavibacteria; order UBA10030; family SZUA-254; genus SZUA-254. The sequence continues at coordinate 3,644 of DATDQD010000282.1, read as the reverse complement.
GGAGCGCGCCCGAGGCCGTTCCCCTGCGCATCACCTCGGCAGGCGTCCTGAGGCGCCCGAAGGGACGGCGGCTGGTGAGCATCCTCCAGAAAATTTCTTCGGCCTCGCCTTTCAACCCGCGCGCCATCCCTGCGGCCACCATGGGGCCGGCGAAGGTGACCAGACCGCACATCGCCCAGAGCGCCATCTGGACTGCGGTGAGGTCGCTGTATCCCACGAAGATTTTGGGGTCCTTCCGGACCGCGGCGTAATCGATCATCGGAAGGATGCGCATCGAGCCGTACCCGCCGCGCAGCGCGACGATCGCGCGGACGCGCCGGTCGGAGAAAAGGCGATTAAGGTCGGACGCCCGTTCGCGGTCGGTGCCCGCGAGGTAGCCGTCTTTCTTATAAAGATTGCGGCCCGGCTGGACGCGGTACCCGAGCCCCTCGAGGTACGCGATGCCTTTCATAAGGTCGTCGCGCCGGAAGGGCGGGCTTGCCGGGGCGCAGATGCCGATGACGTCGCCCTTCCGCAGGGCGGGGGGTCTGATCCGTTTCATGGTCGGGTAAAAAGATACAGAGAATCGGCCTGAGGGGCAACTGGGCGGCGGCGGGCGGGCGGGCGGGAATGCGGAAGGAATCCGGATCAGCGCAGCCGGGCATCCCTTTGTTATTCCATCACGACTTTTCTATCTTAGTGCCACACACCCATTCTGAAAGGAGATACCCATGTTTTTCATATTCCTGCTGCTGGTCGGCCTCGTTGCGGTTATCATGTTCGCTGCCGCGAGGAAAAAGTTTCAGGCGATGCGAACGCAGACCCTGAAAGCGTCGATGAACCTCGCCGCCGCGGTCGCCGCCGTCGCCCTGCTCGGCGCGTTTTCCCAGCTCTTCACGGTCATCCCCGCCGGTCACGTCGGCGTGCTCGATTTCTTCGGCATCGTTTCAGAAACCACTCTCAAGTCGGGCATCAACATGGTCAACCCGCTTGCGAAGGTGGTGAAATTTTCGGTCCAGACGAAAGAACTCAAGGAGCAGATGTCGGTCCTGTCGCGCGAAGGCCTGACGATCGGACTGGAAATCAGCGCGCTCTACCGCCTGGACTCCGATTCCGCCGCAACCGTGTACAAAAAAATCAGCGACGGCGACTATGAGAGAGTGATACTGATGCCCCAGTTCCGGTCGGTGAGCCGCTCGGTGGCTGCGAACTTCAACGCAAGCGCGCTCTACTCGACGGAACGTGAACGATTGGGGGAAAGCATCATGGCCGAGCTGTCGAAAATAGTCGGGCAGAGGGGCGTCATCATCGAATCGACGCCCCTGCGGAACGTGGCGCTGCCCTTACAGCTGACCGAGGCCATCGAGCAGAAACAACGCGCCGATCAGGAGAGCCAGCGGATGGAATTCATCCTCACGAAGGAGCGCCAGGAAGCCGACCGGAAAAGGGTCGAAGCGCAGGGCGTGGCCGATTTCCAGAAAATAGTGGCGACGACAATCAGCGAACAGCTCCTGAGGTGGAAAGGAATAGAAGCAACGTTAAAAATCGCCGAATCGAATAACGCGAAGGTGGTGATCATCGGCAGCGGGAAGGACGGGCTGCCGGTCATTCTCGATACAAAATAGCGCACCCTCGCCTGGAGACGGGCGCGGGCGGACGCAGGCCGCAAAAAGAGCCGCTCAGTCCAGGCCGTTCATCAGGTCGTCGATCGCGTAAAGCCTGTCGGTGTCCGTGAGGCCGAGCGCCGGCGGATGCTGTTTCCTGTGTCGAACGCTCATGGTCACCAGGACGATACCGGCGAGAAACGCGGCGATGCTGAACAGTTTCATGGCAACTCCTGTCATTGTGTGCAGACGATCCCCTCCGTCCTCCAGAGCCTGAGGCGAAGGACATGATACCACTGCTGGGTTTCCATCTCGTCCAGGAGCAGGTACTCCATGACGACGCGCTGTTCCCTGGAGAGCGGGCGTAACTGATATCTGACCTTCATCGGTGCCTTTTTGTTGTTTTCCGGAGGCAATGAAGGGAGAAAGGCCCGCGGTGGGTGTGTGATTTGTCACGCACGGTGGGCGGTGTCACGGGATCGGGGGGGAGGCGTCGAAAACGAACCGGTGGGAGCGTGACTCCCGTCATGCCCCTGTTTGCGCCGGCGTGGATTGAACTCAGGACCCGGGTTCGATCCCGAGGGAGACGAACCCGTCGGGATCGATCCGGACGGTGATCGCCGCGGGGCGGCAACAGACGGAGCAATCCTCGACGAATTCCTGTTTTTCTCCGCCGGTCGGATCGATCAGGATTTCGTTGGACTCGCCGCAGGACGGGCAATCGTAACGCGCGGGAATCAGATCGGGAAGTATCATGGTGAACCGCGACAGGAAAAAAGTTCAGACCGGGAGACCGGTTCGGCGCATGGGCCGCCCGCGCCCCGCGGAACCGCACTATTTTTTATTCAATAAACCGGACGGCGTAATGACACAATTCAGGCCGGTTCCGGGGAAAAAAACGCTTTCAGACTTCGGACCCTTCCCCCGCGATGTTCATCCCGTCGGCCGCCTCGATGAAGAAAGCGAAGGACTCCTCCTGCTGACCAACGACGGCGCCACCCATCACCGGCTCATCGAGCCGAAATTCGGACATCCCCGGACCTACCTGGTCCAGGTCGAATGCCTTCACGACGGGCCGGCGCTGGAGAAACTCCGTTCGGGAGTGGCCATCGGCGGAGAACACACCCTTCCGGCGGAAGTGCGGCTGCTTCCCGCCGAGCCGGTTCTCTGGCCGAAGCGCACGCCCATTCGTTTCAGGAAAACCGTGCCGACCGCGTGGCTGGGAATCACGCTGAGTGAGGGAAGGAACAGGCAGGTGCGGAAAATGACGGCGGCGGCCGGCCATCCCGCCCTGCGCGTGGTGCGGACGGCGATCGGACCTCTGATCCTCGACGACCTCCGGCCCGGAGAATCGCGCCCGCTCACACCTGCCGAGGTCAGGTCGCTGGTCGAAGTCCTGCGGCGCGGGACGAACCTCAGAGATCGTAAAACTTCAGGTCGACACCCCTCCTCAGCTTCGTAATATAAATAATCTGACCGAGGTGCTGGGCGAAGTGTTCCACAACATGCGAAACCGCGTCGAGACAGGTCGCCTCGTAGACCTGGAAATTCCGTTTCTCGAGGAGGCGGGATGCATCGAACCGCGCGAGCGTGGCGTCGGCGGCGCTCAGGGTCGTGACGAGCCTTTCCACCAGTTCCTTCCGTGAGACCGGGCCACGTTCTGAAAATTCCCCGTTCCGGTTCCGGTTGTCGGGCGTCCCGCCGAGCCCGGAATTGATCCACTGCCCGACGTTGCCCGCGAGGTGGAGCACCAGGTTGCCGGCGCTGTTGCCGTTCTCGTGCGGGCGCCACCAGATCTCCTCGTCGGTGAGCTCCTCGAGGCACCGGAGGATCCTCGGGAGATACTCCTCGGAGAGCCGGCGGCGGCAGTAGGCCAGGTACGCCGCCCCGGTATCGGCGGCGGGATTAATCGCGCCTGTCGTCATGGCCCGGCCCCTTCGGCGTGAAATGGTCCCAACCGCCGCGTACCAGGGGGACCGATGTCCCGTCCTCCCGGACGTACGTGATCCCCTTCTCCTTCTCCACGATCCTTCCCACGATCGACACGTCCTCGGTGAACTC
>DATDQD010000281.1:0-18292 GCA_035292425.1 Bacteroidota bacterium | reverse complement strand
GCCGCCGAAGCAGAAGACCTTCGAAGAAGCGGGCGCCGAGCTCTCCAACGCCTACCAGGACTACGAGTCGAAACGGCTCGAGAACCTCTGGATCGAAAGGATCAGGATGAAACACCCGGTGGTCCAGCACAGGGAACTCCTCAAGGACGCGTTTCCGCCGATGAAATGAAATACCTCCCGGGAGCCTTCCTGATCGTCGTCATCGCGCTGCTCTCCGGCGGCTGCTCGACCGAGCCGGCGGGGACGGTGATCGCGCGGGTGGGCGATTCGGTGCTCACGCTGGAGGAAGCCGGAGCCGCGCTGGACAGCTCATCGGAGAATTTCGGCGAGCGGCTGAACCGGTACGCCGCGGCGTGGGTGAACTCGGAACTCCTGTACCAGGAGGCGCTGCGCCTCGGGATCGGAAGCGATCCCGGTTTCGAAGCGCGGATGGACGCGGTCCGCCGCCAGCTCGCCAGCCAGGAACTGCTCGACCGGCTGATCTACGGCGACACCGTGTCGTTCGGCGACGATGTCCTCCGGTCCTATTTCACGTCCCACCCGGATGAATTCACGATCGCGGAAAACCACCTGAAACTGCGGCTCGCCACCTTCCGCGGGAGGGAAACCGCCAGGAAGTTCGCCTCGTCCGTGACGCCGTCGAAAACGTGGGCGTCGCTCCTCGATTCGATGGGGAACGACCCCCGGGCGTCGCAGGAAATCGTCTCCTCGACCCCGGAGCGGTGGTACACCCGCTCGACCATCTATCCTCCCGAGCTCTGGAAGGTGGCCGGGCCCCTCGGTCCCGGGGAGGCCTCGTTTCCCCTGAAGACGGACGGCGGCTACACGGTTCTCCATTACCTGGCCCTCGCGCCCGAGGGAAAAACGGACGAATTCGACCTGGTGCGGGACGAAGTCTTCAACAGGGTGCTGATCGAGAGCCGCCGGTCGCGGCTTGAATCGCTCCTCGGAACTCTGCGCGAACGGTACGGTGTTGAGATGAACGCGAACGACGCGACGCGTCAGGAAGGATCCGCCGAATCCAATGAGTAGGATGAACCGATCCGCCCGGGTCGCCGCGGGGGCCATCGCCGCGGCGATGGCGGCGCTTCTTCTCTGCGCCATTCCCGCGGCCTCCCAGAATGACACGCTCGACAGGATCGTGGCCCTCGTCGGGAAGGAGGCGATCTTCCTCTCCGACCTGAAGGCCCAGACCGAATTCTACGCCCTCTCGAACCGGATCAACCCGGAGACGCCCGGCCTGAAGGAACAGGTCCTCGACGCGATGATCAACGAGAAACTGGTGCTGGCCCAGGCGCTGCGCGACACCGCCCTCCAGGTCACCGAAGACCAGGTCACCGCCCGGCTCGACGAGCTGATCGCTCAGAGAATAGCCCACCCCCAGGTCGGTTCACAGCAAAAGCTCGAGGAGCTCTACGGCATGCCGGTGAGCCGGATGAAGCGGGAGTTCCGCGACGAGATGCGCAAGCAGATCCTGGCGCAGCAGCTTCAGCAGGTCCGTTTCGACGGCGTGACCGTGTCGCGGCGGGAGGTCGAGGAATTCTTCACGACCTACAAGGACAGCCTCCCGGAAGTCCCGGGGGAGCTGGAGCTCTACCATATCTTCCGCTTCCCCCGGGTGAACGCGGGGATGCGCGACGCGATCATGCAGAAGGCCCGCGCGGTGCTCGATTCGATCCGGGCCGGCGGCGACTTTGCCGGTTTCGCGAATCGGTACTCCGAGGACAAAGCCACCTCCGGATCGGGGGGCGACCTCGGGTTCTGGAAACGGGGCGAATTCGTGCCCGATTTCGAGGAGATCGTCTTCTCGCTCAAGGAACGTGAACTCTCCGGTATCGTCGAGACCTCCCGCGGGTTCCACATCATCCAGCTCATGGAGCGGCGGGGCGACAAGGTGAACGCCAGGCACATCCTCTTCCGCGCGCAGGTCGATTCGACCTCGACGTCGGACGCGGCCTCCTTCCTCCGCTCGCTGAAGGACAGCGTGACGGCGGGCGTTCCGTTCAGCGAGCTGGCGAAGAAGTATTCCGACGACAAAGAGTCGGGCCCCCTCGGCGGGCTGATCGGCCGGCTCACGGCGGATCAGTTCGACCCCGAACTGGTCAGGGTGGCGGACTCCCTCGACCAGGGCGAAATCAGCGACCCGGTGGAGCTGACCTCGGGGAACGTCCGCGGGATGCATCTCGTATGCCTGAAGGAACGGATCCCGGAGCACGCGATGAACCCGGCGCAGGACTGGAAGCGGCTCGAGGAGATGGCCCTCGGGTACAAGCGAAACATTGAATACCAGAAATGGCTGCTCGAACTGCGCGGCCAGCTCTTCTGGGAAGTGAGATTATAAAAAACGGTGACCGACGTGACTGAAAAAAACCAACCGGCGGGGTCGGGCGACACCGAAGCCGTCGCGGACCTCAAGAACGATTTCGCCAGGATCAAAAAAGAGGTCGCCAGGGTCATCGTCGGCCAGGAGGAGGTCGTCGAACACCTCCTGATCGGGATGCTCGCGCGCGGACACTGCCTGCTGGTGGGCGTGCCGGGGCTGGCGAAGACCCTCCTGATCAAGACGCTCGCCAACGTGCTGGACCTCAGGTTCAGCCGCATCCAGTTCACCCCCGACCTGATGCCGAGCGACATCACCGGCACCGAGATCATCGAGGACGACCGCGCGACGGGGAGCAAGTCGTTCAAGTTCGTGAAGGGACCGATCTTCGCGAACATCCTCCTGGCCGACGAAATCAACCGGACCCCTCCCAAGACGCAGGCGGCGCTCCTGGAAGCGATGCAGGAACACCACGTCACCGCCGCCGGGCAGAAATACGTCCTGGAGGAACCCTTCTTCGTCCTCGCGACGCAGAACCCCATCGAGCAGGAGGGGACCTATCCCCTGCCCGAGGCTCAGCTCGACCGCTTCATGTTCAACCTCTGGCTCGACTACCCGTCGCAAACTGAGGAGGTCGAGATCGTGAAGTCCACGACGAGCATGTACGCCCCGCAGCTGGGGCACATCCTCGGCCGGAAGGAAATCCTGTCGTACCAGGACCTTGTGCGGAGGGTGCCGGTCGCCGACAACGTCATCGCCTACGCCGTGAACGTCGTCATGAAGACCCGCCCAAAGCACCCGATGGCGCCCGAGTTCATCAGGAACTGGCTCAGCTGGGGGGCTGGCCCGAGGGCCTCGCAGTACCTCATCCTCGGCGCGAAGACGCGGGCGATCCTCGACGGCCGCTTCACCCCCGACATCGAGGATGTGAAGAAAGTCGTCGGGCCGGTCCTGAGGCACCGCATCGTGCCCAACTTCAACGCGGAGGCCGACGGCGTCAGCCCGATCCAGATCGTCGAGAAACTTCTCCAGGTCGGCTGATCCCGCCGGAGGAACGCGCATGAAATTCCTCCCCGTGTGGATCGCAGCGCTGATGCTCAATTCTATCCCGGCGAGTGCGGGGCAGGGAAGGTATTGGGTCCATTTCCTTGACAGGGGGCCGGCATCTTCCGCCAGCGCGACCGCCTCCGACCTCGGGGCGCGCGCCCTCCAGCGAAGGTCGAAAGTCCTTCCTCACGGCTCGCTCGTCGGGCCCGAAGATTTTCCTCTCCATGGTCCTTATCTCGAAGCTCTCGCGGCGCTGGGCGTCTCCGTCGTCACGGAGTCGCGCTGGATGAACGCGGTCTCGGCCGTTATCCCCCCGCGGGCCCTTCCCGCGGTGGAGTCCCTGCCGTTCGTCGAACGCGTCGCTCCGGTGCTGAAGGTGTCGCGTGGAACCCCTGCGGTCACCGTGGAAACGCGCGGGGCGTCGTCGGCCGCGATGGCCGGCATTGAAGATCCCGACTACGGCCCCTCCTTCGCCCAGCTCGACGCGGTCCGAGTCCCGGCACTGCACGCGCTCGGGATCACCGGCCGCGGCGTCATCGTCGGCCTGCTCGACAGCGGGTACCGCTGGCGCGGACACCGCTCGCTCGCCGGGATGCGTGTCCTGAAGGAGTACGATTTCATTTCGCGCGACGGCGACACATCGGACGGTCCGGGCGATCCGCCCGGCGAAGACGCCCACGGGACGCTGGTGCTCTCGGTGCTCGGCGGTTACGCCCCCGGGAGGCTGATCGGGCCGGCGTTCGGTTCGGAATATCTCCTGGCAAAGACGGAGTACGTTCCCGCGGAAACGCAGGTGGAGGAGGATTACTGGGCTGCGGGGATCGAGTGGCTCGAGGCGAACGGCGCCGACGTGGTCAACTCTTCCGTCGGGTACGACACCTGGGACGACGGCTCAGGCTACAGCTGGGGGAACGGCGACTTCGACGGGAACACCTCCGTCGTCGCGAGGGCGGCGCAGAGGGCGGCGCGCCTCGGCGTGGTGCTCTGCATTTCGATGGGCAACGAAGGGAACGGCGACGGCGTCACCGGCACGATGCTCACCCCGGCCGACGTGGATACCGCGATTTCCGCCGGCGCGGCGTCATTCGACGGACTCCTCTCCACGTCGAGCTCCACGGGGCCGACCAGCGACGGCCGGATCAAGCCCGACGTCACGGCCCCCGGCGTGGGGGTCTACTCCGCGTCGACCGGGGGGTTCGATTCGTACTCATACCAGAGCGGCACCTCTCTGGCGAGCCCGATGGCGGCGGGCGCCGCCGCGCTTCTGCTCTCAGCGAGGCCGGAACTGACGCCGGTGCGGGTCCGTGACATCCTCCGGGCATCGGCGGACACCGCCCGCATCCGGAATTATTCCACCTTCCCGAACAACTTCACCGGCTGGGGTTACCTGGACGCGCTTTCCTCCGTCCTGGGCGTCGGACTCGTCTTCTCCAACAGGCCCGGGGTCGGACCCGCGCCGGACGGGGCCGTCATCTCGGTGAACGTCATATCGGGGTCCGGGGTCAAACCGGACAGCGTCCTGCTCTGGTACAGGGACGACAGGGAGGCCGGTGCGGTTCCGGATACGCTCGCCATGGCGATCGATTCCGCGTTCCTTTTCCCGGGATCGGGACGTTACACGACGAAGGTTCCTCCGCATCCGCCCGGGACTCCGATCTCCTTTGGGATCACGGCGGTGGACAGCGCCGGCAGCGCGTACCGGAGCCCGGCGCCGCTCTTCCATGACCGCTGGATCCTGTCGTACGGCTCGGGGGAAGTGGAAGAACCGGTGGAAATTCCGTCTTCGATGCGCCTTCTCCAGAATTATCCCAACCCGTTCAACAGCGAGACGAACATCGTGTTCGACCTTCCGGCCGACGGGTTCGTCGGCGTGGAGATCTTCAACGTGCTGGGAGAGCTCGTCGCGACGCCCTTCGGGGATTACCTGGATGCGGGCGGCTACGGTTCGAGGGCGCCGGTGGTCTTTCGCGCGGGTTCTCTCCCGAGCGGGGTCTATCTCTGCCGCCTTACCTCCCCCGCCGGCGCGGTCGTGAAAAAAATGATGCTGATGAAATGACCGCCGCCGGATACAATGACGATCGCTGAAATACATTTCTCCCTTCTTGGAGGCGTCGCCGTCGCGGTGATCTTCGCGCTCGTCGCCGCCGCGGCGGCCTGGCTCAGTTACAGGGGGACCGTTCCTCCCCTTCCGCGCGGACCCCGCGTGTTCCTGACGGCGCTCCGCACGTTGACGATGGTCGTGCTGGCGCTCCTGCTGGCCGAGCCGGTTCTGCAGTTCGTCGACACGCGCACCGACGCCCCTGTCGTCGCCGTCCTTCTCGACAACACGCAGAGCATCCTGGTATCGGGGACGGACGCGCCAAACGCGATGAACGGTTTTCTCGCGGCGGCGGCGGGCTCGGCGCCAGGCGGCGCGTCCCTGAAGTATTTCCCTTTCGCCGGGTCGGTGACGGGCGCGTTCGATTCCCCTCCGGAGAGCCTGCAATTCAGCGGCCAGTCCACGAACCTGTCCGCCGCGCTGGCCGAAATCCGCAAACGGTCGGGGGAGGAGAACATCCAGGCCGTTGTGCTCGCCACCGATGGCAATTACAACGAGGGCAGGAACCCCCTCAACGAACTCGAAAACCTCTCCCTCCCGGTCTTCGCCGCCGGGGCGGGCGACACCCTCAGGCAGAAGGACCTCGTCGTCGATCGGGTCTTCACCAACGCCGTCGCATACGCGGGTTCGATCGTTCCGGTGGAAGCGTACCTCCGGAGCTTCGGATACCGGGACCAGCGCGTCGAAGTCACGATCCAGGAAGGAAAACAGGTCGTCGGGAGGGTGCCGGTCGTCCTGAGCGCGGGGAAAACGGAATATCCCGTCCGCTTCGCTATCCCCATGGACCCCGCGGGGGAGGAGGGGGTCCGCAAGTACGTCGTCTCCGTCGGGAAGCTCCCCGGCGAGCTCACCGCGGAAAACAACTCGCAGACGTTTTTCCTGAGGGTGCTGAAGAGCAAAATCCGCGTCGTGATGTTTGCCGGCGCCCCGTTCCCCGACGTGGCCGCGATGAAACAGGCGATCGCCGAGGATCCCCAGATGGAGATCAGGTCGTTCGTCCAAAAAGGTCCGGATGCGTTCATCGGCGATGCGCCCTCGCAGCCGGTCATCGACAGCGCCGACTGCCTGCTCTTCGTCGGGTTCCCCTCGCCGCTCACTTCCGAAAGGACCATCGCGCAGATTCTGGCCTCGATGCGGCGCTCGAAGAAGCCGCTCTTCTACGTGCACGGGAAAACGGTCGATCACGTAAAACTCCGGTCGTTCGACGAGTTCCTCCCGTTCACGCTTTCCCCGCCGAACGCGGCCGAAGAGCTGGTCTTCGCATCGGTCCCGGAGAACATGAGGATGCATCCGCTCGTGTCGGGCGAACGGGGCTATGTTACCCTGGAATCGTGGGAGCGGCTTCCGCCCGTCTTTAAAATGCGGACGGTCTTCCAGGCCCGCCCGGGGTCGGAGGTGCTCGCGTTCGCCCGGATCAACACCGTCACGCTCGCCGAACCGCTTGTGATCATAAGAAGCCTGAGGGGCATGAAGTCGTTCGCCGTCACCGGACACGGGATCTACCGCTGGCGGCTGATGTCCCAGGGCTCCCCCGCGACGGAGAAGTTTTTTGGGTCGCTGGCGACGAACGCGGTGCGCTGGCTGACGACGCGCGAGGACGAAAAGCCGGTGCGCGTCAATCCCGTCAAGGACATTTTCACCACCGCCGAGGGCGTCGCGTTCAGGGCCGAGGTGTACGACGAACAGCTCAGGCCCGTGGACAACGCGGAGGTGACGGTGCAGTATTCCGCCGGCGCCGAAGCCCGCGCGATGGTGCTCGATCCCCTCGGGAACGGACGGTACGAGGGATCGGACGGCCCGGTCCCCGCGGGCGATTATTCATACCGCGCATCGGCGAAGAACGGCGAACGCGGTCTGGGCGCCGACGCCGGGAAATTCTCCGTCGGCCCGGTAAATGCGGAGTTCCTGGCCACGACCATGAACCGCCAGCTCCTGGAACAGCTCGGCGGACAGTCGGGAGGAGGGTTTTACACGCTCGCCGAGGGCGAACGGCTCTGGAAGGACCTCGCGGAAAAGGCCCGACTGTCGCCGAGGGAGGAAGTTACGCGCCGCGAGATCGAGATGTGGAACTTCGTCTGGCTCGGCGGTTTGCTGGTCCTGCTCCTGGCGGGAGAGTGGTTTCTGCGGAAGCGCTGGGCGCTCCTGTGATCCCTTGCTTTTCCATGCCCAAACGCTTATTATAAAACTCCGTTCCGGCCGTCGTTTCCACCGGGCTCTCCCTTTGTCTGTGACAGAATTTCATCCACTATCATTTCAGGAGAAGTAGCCATGTTCAATCCATCTCCATCATTCTCCGCGAAGGGCCTGCCCGTCGCCCTGACGGTGCTGCTCTGGGCGGCCACAATGCCGGCCGGGGCCCAGGTCGCGCCGGCAGTCGGGATCAGGCAGAATACCCCGGAGGTCCATGCGTTCACCAACGCCCGGATCGTCGTCTCACCGGGCAGGGTCATCGAAAAAGGGACGCTGGTCGTCCGCGACGGAATGATCGAAGCCGTCGGCGCGGCCGTGAAAATCCCGGCCGACGCGCGCGCGTGGGACCTCGTGGGAATGACCATCTACCCCGGACTCATTGAAAGCTTTTCCGATGCCGGGCTCCCGAAGCCCTCGCCGGAGCGCGCCGGAGCGGGCGGCGGTCCGGGCCAGGGCGGTCAGGCCAGGCGCGAAACGCCGGCGGAGATCCGCGGAGCGAGGTACTGGAACGCCAACGTGCATTCATCGCGCCGGGCGGCGGAGATGTTCATGCCCGACCCGAAGGAAAACGAAAAACTGAGGGGGATGGGATTCACGGTCGCGCAGATTGTCCCCGCCGAGGGGGTTCTGAAGGGCGCGACGGCGGTCGTCATGCTGGGCGACGACACGCCCGGCGATTTGTTGCTCAAGGACGACGTCGCGCAGGCCGCGACCCTTCAGCCGCCGCGCGGCACCGGTGAAGCGTATCCCAATTCGCTCATGGGCGCCATAGCGCTCATCAGGCAGACGCTGCTCGACGCGCAGTGGCACACCGCGGCGCACCGGGCGGCGAAGCAGTATCCATCCGAGCCGAAGCCGGAGTACGTGACCGACCTCGCCGGCCTCGGGGGAGTGATCGATGGGACCCAGCCCCTTCTTATCGATGCGTCGGATGAGCACGACCTGCTCAGGAGCGCGGCGATCGCGAAGGAATTTTCGCTCAAGCTCTGGGTGCGCGGCAGCGGCCGCGAATACCGGCGGCTCGCGGCGGTGAAGGCCGCCCGCGTGCCGGTGATCCTCCCGGTCAATTTTCCCGAGACGCCGGCCGTGGGGACGCCCGAAGACGCGCTGAACACGGGCCTCGTCGAATTGCGCTACTGGGACGAGGCTCCGGAAAACCCGAAGCGGCTTGCCGATGCGGGCGTGGAGTTCGCCTTCACGGCCGCGCTGCTCAAGGACCAGACGAAATTCATTCCAAACGTGAAGAAGGCGGTCTCCAGGGGCCTCTCCGCGGACGCGGCGCTGGCCGCCCTTACGACGACGCCCGCAAAACTTCTCGGCATCGATAAGGAAACAGGATCGCTCGAGGCCGGGAAACGGGCGAACTTCCTGGTGACCGACGGGGACCTCTTCGCCGAGAAAACCGACGTGCTCGAAACCTGGGTCTCGGGCAGGCGATACCCGGTGAAACCCGCCCCGGAGGTCGACCCCCGCGGCACCTGGGCCGCCGCGCTTTCGGGAGCGCAGGCGGATTCTCTGACGATCATGCTGAAGGGCGAAGCGGAAAGCCCGAAGATCACCGTCACCGTCGGGGGCAAGGAAGCGAAAACGTCGTCCGGGTCCTTCGCCAACCTGCTGCTCCAGGTGTCGTTTTCCGGCGACTCGATAAAATTCGAAGGCGTCACCCGGATGACCGGGACTTGGATCGGTGGCAGATTCACCGGCACCGGCGAACTCTCCGACGGCCGGGTCTTCAAATGGAGCGCGATCCGTACCGATCCGTTCGCCGCGGAGAAAGACACATCCAAACCGAAACCTCCCGTAATAGCGTCATTCAAGCCGGTTTATCCCCCGGGCGAATTCGGCAGGCCCGCGCTTCCGGAACAGCCCGATCGGCTGTTCGTCAAAGGCGCGACCATCTGGACGTCGGGCCCGTCGGGCACCATCGAGAACGGCGACATGCTCGTGGAGAGGGGCAGGATCGTAAAAATCGGCAGGTCCCTCACCGTTCCCTCCGGCGCGACGGTCATCGATGCGAAGGGGAAACACGTGACCGCCGGAATGATCGACTGTCACTCGCATTCCGCCGCGGCGGGGAGCGTGAACGAGACCGGTCAGGCCATCACGGCCGAGGTGCGGATCGGCGACGTCGTCGATCCTGACGATATCGGAATTTACCGGGAACTCGCCGGAGGGCTGACGGCGGCAAACGTCCTCCACGGCTCGGCCAACCCCATCGGCGGCCAGAACCAGGTCATTAAATTGCGCTGGGGGGCGCTCGCCGAGGAGATGAAGTTCGAGGGGGCGATGCCGGGTATTAAATTCGCACTGGGCGAAAACCCCAAAGGGAGTAACTGGGGCGAAGCCGGCACACGGTATCCCCAGACGCGCTCCGGCGTCGAGCAGATCATCCGCGACGAGTTCACCGCCGCGAAAGACTACCGGCGGCAATGGGCGGACTTCCGCGCCGGGAAATCCCGCATCCCCCCGAGACGCGATCTCCAGATGGAGACCCTCGTCGAAATCCTGGAAGGGAAGCGCCTTGTCCACTCGCATTCCTACCGGCAGGACGAAATCCTGATGTTGATGAGGGTGGCTGAGGACTTTGGGTTCCGCGTTGCCACGTTCCAGCACATCCTCGAGGGCTACAAGGTGGCCGATATCATGGCGAAGCACGGCGCCGGCGGGTCGAGCTTCAGCGACTGGTGGGCCTACAAAATGGAGGTGTACGACGCCATCCCGTACAACGGCGCGCTCATGAACAGTGCGGGCGTGGTCGTCTCGTTCAACTCCGACAGCGACGAGCTGGCCCGGAGGATGAACCTCGAGGCCGCGAAGGCGGTCAAGTACGGGGGGACGGCGCCCGAGGAGGCCCTCAAGTTCGTCACCATCAACCCGGCGAAGCAGCTCCGCATCGACAAGCGTGTCGGGTCGCTCGAACCTGGAAAGGACGCGGACTTTGTGGTCTGGAGCGGAAACCCCCTTTCCACATTAAGCATCTGCGAACAGACCTGGATCGACGGGCGTCGCTATTTCGACCGCCGGGAAGACCGCGCGATGAACGACGAGGTCGCGCGTGAACGCTCGGTCCTCATCCAGAAGGCGCTGGAATCCCCGAAAGGCGCGTCCGACGAGAAAAAGGGCGGCCGCGGCCCAAGATACTACAGATACGAAGACGAATCCGATCACTATTCATGCCATGACGAGGTTCATGACGGGGAGGGACGTTAACATGAAAACCCAGACATTGTTCAACCTGACAGCGCGCTTCGTGGTACTCTTCGTGGTACTCTTCGCGGCGCTCGTCATGGCGACCGCCGCGCAACTCGTCGCCGGCGGCTCCGAAATTCCCGCGAAGCCGCAGGACCATCCGATCGTCCTCGTCGGCGGCACCATCCACCCGGTCTCCGGTCCGGAGATCCCCGGCGGCATGATCCTCTTCGACAAGGGGAAGATCACCGCCATCGGCACGAACCTCACGCTCCCCCCCAACACCGAGAGGATCGACGTCACGGGGAAGCACGTCTATCCCGGGCTCGTGCTCGCGACGTCGACCACCGGGCTGAATGAAATCGGCTCGGTGAGGGCCACGAGGGACGCGGTGGAGACCGGGACCATCAATCCCAACATCCGGGCCGAGGCGGGCGTCAACCCGGAGAGCGAAATCATCCCGGTGACGCGCGCCAACGGCATCACTATTGCGGTGACGATGCCGGGAGGGGGAGTCGTCAGCGGCACGGCCGCGGCCCTCGAACTTGACGGCTGGACCTGGGAAGAGATGACGCTGAAGGCCCCCGTCGGTCTCATCGTCAACTGGCCCAGCATGACGATCAGCCGCGCGCGGTGGGAGCGCCGCACCGAGGAGGAGCAGAAGAAAGAACGCGAAAAGCAGCTCGAGGACCTGAAAAATACGTTCCGCGATGCGCGCTCCTACATGGTTGCGAAAAAGGCCGGGGCGTCGGGAAAAGGCCCGCGCCACGACACCGACCTCCGGTGGGAAGCCATGATCCCGGTGCTCGAGGGGAAAGTCCCCGTCCTGCTGAACGCGTCCGACCTCGCGCAGATCGAGGCGGCGGCGGCATGGGCTGACCGGGAGAAAATCAGACTGGTCATCGTGGGCGGATACGACGCGTGGCGGGCGGCCGACCTCCTGAAAGCGCACGACATTCCGGTCATCGCTGAACCGATCCACGCGACGCCGTCGAGAAGGTGGGAGCCGTACGACGAGCCGTTCACGCTCCCGAAAAAACTGTTCGACGCCGGGGTGAAATTCTGCATCAGCGGCGGCGGCGGATACGAGAACGAAAGGAACCTCCCCTACCGGGCGGCGACGGCGGCGAGCTACGGGTTGCCGGCGGACGAGGCGCTCAAGGCGGTGACCCTGTACCCGGCGCAGATCCTCGGCCTCGCCGACAGGGTGGGTTCGCTCGAAAACGGGAAGGATGCCACGCTCATCGTGACCACGGGGAACCCGCTCGAAATCACGAGCAACGTGGAGATGGAGTTCATCCGGGGGAAGTCGATCCCTCTGACCAGCAGGCATACGCGCCTGAACGACAAGTACCGGGAGAAATACCGCAGGATGGGGATTGAATGAGTCTGATCGATTCCGGGACCCCGGGCTGTATCGTCCTCCGGAACCACCGCATGAAGCATATCCCGGCGCTTCGCGTCGGTCCGGAAATCGCGGAGAAGCGGTTCGTCTCCGGGTGCTCCATGACCAACTGCAATGCGGACTGCTGCAGCGGCGGGGTGTACGCGGACGCGGCTGAGTGGGAGGAGATCCTCCGCCATGCGGACCTGGTCCGTTCGCAGATGGACCCGGGCCAGGAGCGCGACGCGGCCCTCTGGTTCGAGAAGGAACCGGTCCCGGATCCGGACTATCCGTCCGGCCGGGCGATCGGCACCGCGGTGTACAACGACCGCTGCGTGTTCCTGAATTCCGGAGGAATGTGCGTGCTGCAGAAGGCCGCGGCGGCCGCGGGCATGGACCGCCACGCGCTGAAACCGTTCTTCTGCTGGCTTTATCCTGTTACCGTGGAGAGCGGCGAGCTGACGCTGCACGACCCGGAGTATGCCGAACGGCCCTCATGCTGTTCCTGCCGGGACGAAGGCCCGATGACGGTGTTCGATGTGTGCGCGGAGGAACTCACCCTTGCCCTGGGGGATGACGGGGTGGAGGAACTGCGGACCGAGATTCGAAAAGAGATGAACGCGGTCGTATCGGGGAAGTGAACGGCTGGGACGGTTACCTGGTCACCACCAGGATGGTGTTGACGACTCCGAGGAAGAGATAGAGCGTGATCACCGAGGTGAACGCCCACAAGATCGCATTGGTGACTTTGTCCCTGTATGTGATGATAATCATACTCCTGTCCTTTGACACTCTCTCTTGAAAATATACCCTTGTCAATGATAAAATGCAAGGGGAGATACACGGAAACCGCAAAAATAAACGTAAAGAGGGAAATACCGGGAGAGATAAGCGCGTAAAACGAAAACGGGTCAGGGGGGTGCGACCGGACGGCCTGCCGGTTACTTCGCCTCCGATTTTGCCACTACGTTCCTGATCGCCTGGTGGATTTCGTGCATGTCAACGCGGCCTTTCCGGAGATACGCGATGTCGTGCATCTTCAGTTCGGTGATGTCCTTGACGTCCAGGTCGCGGCCCGTGATGACGACAATCGGGATATTCTTGTGTTTTTGATGCGCTTTCAGCTCCCTGATCAGGTCGAATCCGCTCAGGCGGTTCAGCGCGAGGTCCATGATGATGGCGGAGGGCTTTTCCTTGTCGACCCATTGCATGAAACTCTCCTCCAGGGGGAAGAGAACACCGTTAAACCCCTCGTCCTCCACGACGAATTTCATCAATTCGGAAAAACCGGGGCTGTCCTCAACAATGAGTACGGTTTTTTTCTTCATGAATAGAGAATTTTCAGGAAATGCTCACTAAACATAGAGAGTTTTGTCGAAAAAGTCAAACATCGGATCCCCCGGAACCCCCTAAAACCCCCGAAAGCACCTCCCGGGGGAGGTACCGGTCTTTGACATTCATCCCGAAAATTCGTACCTTAAATCCGCTCTGTTCCCATTTCTCATCAATTCGGGGTTAAATCATCATGTTTGCGGTTGTAGAAGTTGCCGGGCAGCAGCTGAAAGTGAGTCCGGCCGAGCAGCTATATGTCCCCAGGCTTGCCCAGAGTGTCGGCGACACGGTGACATTCGACCGGGTAATCCTGCTGTCGGACGACAAGAAGGTGTCCATCGGCGCGCCGTACGTGAAGAATGCGTCGGTGAAGGCAAAAATTCTCGGCCACGTGAAGGACGAAACGGTGATCGTCTTCAAGAAAAAGAAACGCAAGGGATACCGCCTGCGCCGCGGCCACCGGCAGCAGTACACGCAGGTCGAGATCACCAAGATCGCCAGCTAAAATTGAGGAGAAGGTCGTATGGCACATAAAAAAGGCGGCGGCAGCTCACGCAACGGCCGCGACAGCAACGCTCAGCGCCTCGGCGTGAAACGGTTCGGCGGGGAGAAGGTCAGCGCCGGAAGCATCATCGTCCGCCAGCGCGGCACCGGTTTTGCCCCGGGCACGAACGTCGGACTCGGCAGCGACGACACGCTGTTCGCGCTGGCCGACGGGGTCGTGCACTTCAAAAAGTTCGGGAAGTCCAGGAAAGTCGTCAGCATCATCCCCTCGTAATGCGTCCATCCCGGACGGGGGCGGTTCCGCCGCCCGCCCGGGGTGTCATCACCGGCCGCGAGGCCGACCGCACGACCCGGCCCGGCGGGCCTCGTTCTCAGTCCCCAATCCCAATCCACTGTATTCAAACCGCGTAAAGGACCATACCATGAAAATCACAGTCGTCGGAGCAGGCAACGTCGGCGCGACCGCAGCCCAGAGGATCGTCGACAAGGAACTCGCAAATGAAGTGGTGCTGATCGATATCATCGAGGGCCTTCCCCAGGGGAAGGGGCTCGACATGTTCGAATCGTCGCCCATCGGGGGAACGGACACGAGGGCGACCGGGACGAACGACTACGCGGCGACCGCCGGATCGGACATCATCGTGATCACGGCGGGGATCGCCCGCAAACCCGGTATGACCCGCGAGCAGCTGCAGGAGACCAACGCGGGGATCGTGAAGAGCGTCACCGCGCAGGTCGCCCCGAAATCGCCGAAGGCGATCATCATCGTGGTGTCGAACCCGCTCGACGTGATGACCTACGTCGCGTACAAGGTCAGCGGTTTCGACAGGACCAGGGTCATGGGCATGGCCGGGATCCTCGACACGGCCCGCTACCGGACGTTCATCGCAGAGGCGCTGAACGTGTCGGTGGAGGACATCCAGGCGCTGGTCCTGGGCGGCCACGGTGACTCGATGGTCCCGCTCGTCCGCTACACCACGATCGCGGGCGTGCCCCTCGCCGAATTCATGGACAAGGAGACCATCGAAAAAATCGTGAAACGCACGCGCGACGGCGGGATCGAGATCGTCAACTACCTCAAGACGGGCAGCGCGTACTACGCCCCCTCGGCCGCGGCGGTGGAGATGGTCGAGGCCATCGTGAAGAATAAAAACCGCATCCTCCCCTGCGCCGCATGGCTTCAGGGCGAATACGGCCTGATGGACACCTTCGTCGGCGTGCCGGTGAAGCTGTCGCGGAAAGGGATTGAAAAGGTCGTCGAGGTGCCCCTCACGCCGGACGAGAAAGCCGCCCTGACGAAATCCGCCGATGAAGTGAAGGCGAACATCGCGAAGCTGAATCTCTGAAGGGGAGTAAATCGTTAAAGCGGGGTAACGCTCTCCAGCGGCCGGGGCGGGCCGCCGGGACCGGAATCGCGGATCCTTCGCGCGCCGCCGGTCCCGGCGCGCAACCCGTTTTCAGTTCAGTTCCAGCCTCATCGTCACCTCCCACCCGTCATCGAATTTTTCGAAACCCACCGAGCTCATCAGCGACCGCATCAGGAACACACCCCTCCCGTTTTCCCGCAGGAGGTTTTCCTCGGCCAGGGGGTCGGGGATCGTTTCGATGTTCACGCCATTCCCCTCGTCGCGCACCTTCACGGTCAGCATCGTCGAGTTGACGTCGACGCGCAGCTGCACCTTCTTGTTCCTGTCCCGCTGGTTCCCGTGGATGATGCCGTTGTTGACCGCCTCGGTGGTGGCCACCAGCAGCTTGTTGAACTTCATCTCGTCGAGTTGCAGCTCCTCGTTGATCTGCTCGAGAAACTTCTCGACGGTCATGATCTCCTTGGGATCGCTCGGGATCTCGAGCCGGTAGGATTCGGACATCGCGCGTACGTATGATTAGAGACTGACGTTAAGAGACATTGTGACGTTTGCGATGCCGTGATCGGGCAGGCCCGTCCGGGACTGGCGTTCGTACCAGCCCTTCACCGTGAGGGCCGTTCGGCTGCTCACGCTCCACTCGATGCCGGTCGCCGGGCCCACGCTGCGCAGGAATTGCTGCGGAACGCGCCGGTTGCCGGCATAGTCAAATCGCATTTGACTAAAATAACGAATACCGAGGGAGAAAATCAAGAGCGGAGTTGCGGCATAACGGACCGTCCCGATATGGGTAAAGTCCTCGAAATAGCTCACCGGACGCTCTGAAAAGTCGTCCCATCGCAGGTTTCCCCGCTCGTAGAGCCTGACATGGCTGTTCCATTCGACCGAGGCGCGTTTAGTAAGGGACCACACCGTCGAATCGGCAAGGGCGAATTGCCGGAAGGCGAAGCTCCGGACCCCGGCCCCGGGGGTGTCGAAATCGTACACCGTGTAGTTGGCGAGGACCTCGAAGCGGTTGGACGTGACGAGGAAGCGGAAGGGGGTCCAGGTCGCGTGGGGGGAGAGCCGCAGGATGCGATTCCAGGTGTTGTCGGCGCTCCGCGCCGAAGAGAGGTACACGAGGTGCGTCAGGCTGGCGTCGGCAGAGAGCGTCAGCGACAGGTAGCGGCTCAGGCGGTGCCGCGAGGTGACGCTGGCCAGGTACCAGAGGTCGTCGCGGTCGTCGGTGTTGAGGATGCTCGGGGTGTCGTACCTCAGGATGGTTCCTGAGGCGGACACGGAGACCCGGTGGGAAGGGGATAACCTGACGTCGAGGGCGAGCGCCATCGACGTGCGCTTCCCGACGCTGTTCTTCCGCTCCTGGATCCTCCGGAGCGAGTCCACGGCCGTCTCGTGGTACCCGTCGTCCCGCTCCGCCTGGTGCGTCTCGCTCCTCTCCTGGAGCACGAGGGCGAACCTGCCGTCCAGCGAGGCGCTGACCGCCCAGGCGGCGATGAACTCGCCGCCGATGGTGAGTTCGTCCACGGCGCTGTTCAGCAGGGGCCTCCCGGGGTCCGCGTACGATTTGTATTTCGATTCGCGTCCGATGCCGCGCGAAAGGACGCCGGCGTTGACCGCGAGGGAAAACCCCGGCGTCACGTTGTACAGCAGAGAGTCGCGCACCGAGAACATGTCCTCGGCCCTCGTCTCGATGTTCCGGTCCACGCCGAATTCCGTCATGACGTCCGCGTCCGCGGGCGTATAAAAATCCCGCCGGTTCCTGTAGTACCGCAGTTCAAAGGTGTTGCGGGAATCGCCGGGGAAGGACTTTCTCGATGTCAGCTGCGCCCTGCGGGTCTCGATGGTGCGGGGGTCGAGCCGGTTGTATTCCCAGGCTCCGTCAAAGCCCGACACGTACCCCGCGTAGTCGAACGTGTCGGCCTCCATCCGCAGGAGGTAGGAAATCCCGCGGTCGGTCCTGTCCGACTGGCGGTCCGCGCGGTAGCCGGCGAGCGGCTCGATCGTGAGAACGCCGGACGGCCGCCATGCCGCTCCCGCGTGCACCGAGTAGGACGAAACATCGCTCAGGCCCAGGCCCCGCCGGTCGGAGAGAACGTAGGCGCTCATGGCCGCGCTGGGCTCGATCCGGTCCCCCGGCCCGTGGCGGAACGACGCCCGGAAGGTCTCCTCGTCGGTGATGAGGTTCGTGTTCGTGCGGATGAGCGTGGAGCGGAAGTTCTGGCCGATGTCGTAGCGGAACCCGGGAGTGCCGCCGCCGTACAGGAGCAGCCCCTGCCAGCGGTACGTCGAGAAGATTTTATCGAAGAGGATGCGGGCGCCGTTGGAACTGTCCGCCGGGCCGCCGCCGGCGCGGAAATTGTCGCCGGGAGGTTGCGACCATGCGGAAGCGATCATGGACAGGCAGAGGCACATGGCTGCGGGGAAGCGGTTCCGGGCGGCCGCGGGGTTGCCGCCGGGCGCCCCGAAGGAATGTCCGGGAGGGGCTCCGCACCGGGAGCGAACACCCCGGCTGTCGTCCCTAGAAATCAAACTTCTCTCCGCGGGCGGGGATCGATGCGCTGTGATCGTACCGGCGCACGAGGTCGTCCCGGAGCGCCGTCGCCCTCCCGATGTCCCCGTGGACCAGGAAGACCCTGCGGAGCATCTTCCGGTCGAACTTCCCCGCGTATTTCATCAGGCCTTCGTGGTCGGCGTGGGCGCTGAACGAGTTGTATTTCACGACCTCGGCCCTCCTGCGGTACATCCCGCCGAGTATGCGCACCTCCTGCGCGCCGTCGACCAGCCGTTTCCCCAGCGTGTGCTCGGCCTGGTAGCCGATGATCGCGATGGTGTTCCTCGGGTCCTCGATGTTGTTGGCCAGGTGG
>DATDQD010000280.1:0-2626 GCA_035292425.1 Bacteroidota bacterium | reverse complement strand
TCCCTTCAATCCCGTGACGGTGATACGGTATGCGCTCCCCGTGGAAGCGATGGTCACGCTGAAAATTTACGACATCCTGGGCCGGGAGATCAGAACCCTCGTCAACGAGGGCCAGGGGGCGGGTTACGTGTCCAGGGAATGGGACGGGAGAAACGAATCCGGAGTTCCTGTGGTCAGCGGCACGTATTTTTACCGGTTGACAGCGCGTCCCTCCGGCCCCGCGTCCCGCGGATCGTTTGTCGAAATCAAGAAAATGATTCTTCTGAAATGAATCCGTGCGTCGGTTGGAGGCCGGACTACAGTCTGCACGGGCACTGAAATGGTGGGAGTGGAGGATGTTCCGTACGCTCGGAGGAGGAAGTGTTCAATCGTGACCCCGCCGCGAATCGAACGCGGAACCTACAGCTTAGAAGGCTGTTGCTCTATCCACTTGAGCTACGGGGCCATCCCGGATGAAATCCATGCAAATGCATCCAAAATATATAGATTTTTACACTTCTGAACAAGGGACCAAGGGTAAGATGGACGGGTTGTCAGGCGTCAAGGCGCGGTTTGCATTTCCCTCGGTTTCGCCATATATTTGGGCGCTGTTTTTAATCGGAGAACAGGTTTCAATGGCCAGGAAAATACTGATCGTGGACGATGAGGAGTTGCTCCGGTCGCTGTTGCGGACCGAACTCGAACACCTGGGCTTTGAAACGCACGACGTCCCGGGCGGACCCGAAGCCCTCAGCTATCTGGCCGACCACGAGGTGGATATCGTCCTCCTCGACATCAAGATGCCGGAGATGGGAGGGCTCGACGTGCTTCAGCGGATCCGTGAAGACGACCTGGCACGGAAGGTCATCATGCTCACGGGCGTCGGAGAGCTGAAAATCGCCCGGGAGAGCCTCGAAATGGGAGCGAGCGATTTCATGTCGAAACCGTTCGAGATGAGCAGCCTGATAGCCTGCATCAACCGGGTGCTGATGGAATAAGGTCCGCCCGGACGCGACCCGCCCCCCTTTTCCACCCGAACCGGCGCCATTCCGGTCCCTCCCGGGATTTTTAAAGTTCCCCCGAATGCCGTATATTGTTTGCTGTTAATTCAATTTGCCGGCCCGACCGGCGTCCGGAATCCATCCCGGACGCCCCGGATTTTGCGGCATCGATCTCCGGGTAGATGGCGAAACTGGCAGACGCGTTGGATTTAGGATCCAATGGAGAAATCCATGGGGGTTCGACTCCCCCTCTACCCACTGACGCGCGACACTACCGCCGACCCGCGAGGACCATTACGCTCAGGACCTGAACCAGCGATGAACGTTTCCATCACCGATATCACCGACGTTGATAAGGAAGTTGAAATTTCGACCACCAGCGAAGAACTCACCCCGCATTTCGAGGAGGCCTACCGGAAGTATCAGCAGACGGCGTCCCTCAAGGGGTTCCGGAAGGGGAAGGCCCCCCTCTCGATGATCCGGCAGGTGTACGGCGAGAGCATCCGGTACACCTCGCTCGACGGCATCGCCAACGACCTTTACCGCAGCGCGATGGAGGAGCGGGACATCCGGCCGATCGGGGACCCCGTTCTCACGACGATCGACTTCAAGCCGGAGACAGGCCTGAACTTCAGGATCCGGTACGAAGTCCTGCCCGTCTTCACACTGGGGACCTACACGGGCGTCAGGGCCGAGAAACCGGTCCACGAGATCACCGACACCGAACTGCAGGAGGAAATCAACCGGATCCGCAGGTCGAACAGCACGCTGGCGGATGTCTCCAGGATCGCGGACGCTCAGACGCTGGTCACCGTGGACATCCAGGAACTGGACGACGCGGGGACTCCGCTCATCGGGCGGAAGACGACCGACGCGAAGCTCTACCTCGCCGACGAATCGATTTTCCGGGAGATCAGGGAGAAGCTCATCGGCGCCGAAACCGGGGCCCCGGTGCGGATGACCGTCGGACCGAGCGATGGGGAACAGGGCGAAAAGCGCAACCTCGAGGTTCTCGTGAAACAGATTAAAAGTGTAACGCTCCCCGAGGTGACCGACGAATTCGTATTGAAAATCACCAGGGGGAAGACGGCGTCCGCCGCGGATTTCACCGCCGAACTCCGGGAGAGCATCCGGAAGTACTGGGACGACAGGAGCAGGCGGAAGACCCTCGACGCCGTCATTTCTGATATAGTGCGGCGCCACGAATTCGTCGTCCCCGAGTCGCTCGTCCGGGCCTACACGGACTCCCTGATCGAAGACGCGCGGCACCGGTCGCCCGACCACAAGCTCCCCCCCGATTTCAACGAGAAGGAGTTCCGGGAACAGAACCGCGTGCCGGTGGCGTTTCAGGCCAAGTGGCACCTGATCCGGGACCGGATCATCGCCGACGCCGGAATGGAGCTGACCCAGGAGGATTACGAGCGGTTCGCCGAACGCGACGCCGCGGTCATCGGCGTTGAGAAAGACCGCCTCATTGCGATGTACGGGGCTTCCGCCTCCACCCGGGAGCGCCTGCTGACCGAAAAGCTGAACGACTACCTTCTCGCGAACGCCGAGGTGACCGAGAAGACCACGACGGAATTTTTCTAACCACCGGCATATCATTATTGGAAAGGTCATCCCCTCAATGAGAGAACAAATTTATA
>DATDQD010000279.1:0-4406 GCA_035292425.1 Bacteroidota bacterium | reverse complement strand
GGTGCCGAGGATATACTCGATGCTGTCCCGGGCGCCCGCGGCGTCCTTCAGGTTGGCGCGGAATTTCAGGTGCGAGGTATCGGCCGAAACGATCGCCGGCTTCGTCACCCAGTACCCCATCTTATAGATGTCGAACTCCATGATCCTCGCGAGCTGGATCATCTCGGTCTGCGTGTGAAATTCGCTGGCGCTCTTGTAGGTCTCCATGGTCATGTTCATGTTCACGTTGAGAATCGTGAGCATGAGCATGCCGACGAGGAGCGCGGCGCCGATGACATCGAGCATGACCGACATAGATTTTCCTTAGAAATACCTTCTATAGACCGCCACGTCCGACATCTGGAGCGGCGACGTCATGTTGGGGTGCCTGACCGTGATGACGACTTTTTTGAAAAACGTCTGCGGCGTCGACTTGAGATCGGGATCCGTCTCGGCGACGTAATACACAGTGTCGGTCACCTGGAAATTCCCCATCCTGGGGGTGAACACCGTTCTCCCGTACCGGTGATAATCGTCAACGTCGTTATACCCCTGCGCGGATTTAAATGGGTAGGAGTCGGGAAGCGGGACGACACCCGATTCGTAGGCGCTGCAGCCCAGGCTCCCCGATGCAGTGAAATTCGAGTCGTCATACACTTTCTCGGAAACGGTCGCCGCGTCGTACGACTTCGTCATGATCTCGTCGATCATGCTCTGGGCGATGGAAATCGCGTTCAGCTGGGCCTCCGCGTCGAGCATGGTGGTTGTCTTCCCCACGATCATGGTATTGATGGAGAGGCTCACCAGCGACAGCAGGGCAAGAGCCCCCAGAACCGTCAACATTTGACCAGTGTGCATGAATTACCCGTTTTTCTTTAAAAGCTACCGGAATGGGGGTCGAGATTCAACAGGGGTGTGAGGTGCGTCAACTTTCAGTTTGCCGGGCGCGAAAGGACGCAAGCACGGGGGGCAGGCGGGACCGCGGAGAGTGAGGTAGGCCGCTTCCTAGAAATATTCAGGGATCCGGACGTTTTCCCACCAATTGGAGATTGTCAGGGTTTGGGTATAGAAACCCGGGAAAAATGGCGGTCGAACCTGCGCATCCGCCAGGCGCGGATCATAATAATACCTCTTGGAGAAACCGGAGACTATGGTCGAACCGGCGAACGTTCCGACCGCTCCCCTGGTATCCTGTACGATTCCACCCACAATTTTTAAGGTACCGCTCACCGGCCGGGTTAAATAATTCTGCGCCGTAAACGAACCTGCCCTGGAGAAAATACTCGCATGGATCTCGCAATTGGCGTTGTTGGCGGCGTTATCGTCTACGAAAACCTTGGCGTTGGCCACGAGTCCGAGCATGTCGTTTGACGTCACATCGTTCAGCGGGTTGACCTCGTAGGTGATATCGTTCGTGACGTGAATGTCGTTCGCCGCCCCGATCGTGATCCTTCCGTCAACCTTTCCCTCCACATACACGCTCTGCGTGGACCAGATCGCTCCGTTAAAACCCGGATCGGCCACTGAAATGGAATCCACGACCGGTCCGCCCGAGGAGGTTCTCACATAGACCTTACCGTCATCGTCTGCGCCGGACCCTGCGGAGAGCGACAGGTAGACGTTCGTCGTATAACGGCGACCGCCCGCCAGCGCGGCGTTCGAAAGTTCCGACAGATCAGTCGGGAATTCTAGCCGTGCGACCCCGGTCTCGTATCCCTTCTTGAAGATCGCTTTGTTCGTCCCGACACCCGGTTTCGGGGCGAATAGCTTCGCCGTCGTTACCTTCTCGTAAAATGTCGGCCGTCCGTTGACATTGAGTACGCCGTTCGAGTGAACGCGGCCCCAAACCGTGTCGCCGGTTATCCAAAACACCCCGCCTTCGAAATTCGTCAACCACGCAAACATGGAGAAGCTGTTGATCCTCTGCGTGTTGAAATAGACTTCCACCGTGTCGGAGTAATGATGATAATCGGATACCGTCCGAAGTCTCAATTTGGTGGACGGGAGGCTGTCGATCCTTGAGCTGAATGAACCTCCCTTGAATTCCCCGGCTGAGAATGACTGGGATGTTATCGCCCCCCTCTTCGTGGGATCCTGGTAGATGATGCTCATGGCGGAGTTTGCTCCCGCCGAGGCGATCGTGTGGGAGTTCGTGACGTTGTGGTAGTAGGACATGTTTTCGACCGCCTCGGTCTGTAACTTGCTCATCCGCGCGCCCATGATGCCGCAGATGATGCCGAAACCGAGAACGAGAATCAAAGTTCCTTTTCCAAGCATTGTATACCCCTTCGGCTTTATTAACGCTTTAAATTCTGCGAGGCCAGTCGTGTCTGGCGCCAGAGTGAACTCGAGTACAGCGCGTCGCGCTCCCCGTCCTTTACGTCCCTCTTATCGCGATAGAGCGCGGCGGGATTCTGGACCTCCATGGTAATTTCAACGACCTTGATCATCTCCAGGTCGGCGGAATCGACCGGCGACAGCAGCGTATCCATCTGACCCTGGCTGAAGTATTTCAACGAAAACCTGGTCACGACGCCGATGCTCGCCACCATCCCGCCGTCCACCTGGCGGTGGAGCAGCCGGTCCTGGTCGTTCTGACTCGATGAGAGTTCACCGGGAGAACCCACCCAGTATTTCAACTGTTCCGGCGTACCATCCCTGTCCAGGTCGCTGAGGAAAGTGATCGACGTATCGGTCGCCGCGAGCACCGTCGCATCCCCCTCGGGCACGCCCATCCCCATGTTCCGGAACTCGCCTTCGACGAGCTGGGCGTTTGAAATGAGCATCTTCTGCACGACGACCTGGTCGTTCATGAGCTGGGAATTTTCGTTGATCACATGCCCGGCGATCATGATCGACAGCAGCAGGATGCTTCCGATCGTCATCGAGATGAGGATATCCAGCATCATCGCCATCCGGTTTCGTCCCTTCTATTCAATCGAAGTGAAAATAACCCATGGTCATCGAGTACCGGAGGGTATCCATACTCACCGGGTAGAGCCGGACGACGACCATGTCAATCCTCTTGACAAACGTCCTCGTCGTCTTGTAGAGGTTCAGGTTCATCGGATCCACGTAATGGACGTTGAAGATTGTCTTAAAAACGCCCGATATGCCGAAGAGACTGCTGTCGGTAATGGTAAAATTATTCAAATCGTCGATATCGTCGAACGTCGTGAACCCCGTCTCGTCAGGTTCGGGATAGAGGGCCGGGAAATCCATGCCAAGATTCGAGGGGGCGGTCAGCCTGTCGATCGAGGCCGCCGTCACGAACGAATCGACCGTGGCTTCATCGAACGAAAGTCCGTTCGCAAGCTCCATATAGGTGGTGGCGTACGTCAGCTGGTTTATCCCGGCCTGGGCATTACTGACGGTTCCCTCGCCCACAGCGAGGTTTCCATAAAAGGCAACCAGAATCGTCGAGAGCAGGATAAAGGACCCGAGAGTTAACATCACATTCGACATGTCGCTTCCTTCCACATGTTGCGTATACAGTATGCGTCGCGGGCTGTGGTCAGCTGCGGCCCGTCAGTGCCTGTCGTGCGGTTCACACCGAACGACATACACGAGTATAGCAAGACCGCGGTGGGGATACAACAGAAATGTGACGGCCGTCATTGCGGCGGCCGTTTAATCCTCGTCGGTGGTCGTGGAGATGATTTCCTCGAGCGTGGTGGCTCCTTCGATCATCCGCTCCATGCCCGCCCGGCGGAGGGTCCACATACCGTCTTTCTGGGCCTGTTCGCGGATCGCGGCTTCGTTGATGTCCGTGCCGGAATTCACTATAATTTCCTTGATTTCACGGGTAAAGTAAAGCGCCTCGTGGATGGCCGCCC
Source organism: Bacteroidota bacterium (assembly GCA_035292425.1). GTDB lineage: Bacteria > Bacteroidota > Ignavibacteria > UBA10030 > SZUA-254 > SZUA-254. Next base: position 591 of record DATDQD010000279.1, on the reverse strand, counting down.
TCCCCTTCCATCCCATCGTGCAGGCGTCACAGCCCTCGCCCGACTTGTGAAAATTGCCGCGCCGGATCATCTCGTCGGTGAAGCCGAATTTCCGGTAGACTTCCTCGTCGCGCTCGTTCAGCTTGTAGGGGACCTTGCATTTCGGGCAGAGCGTCCGGATCAGGCGCTGGGCGACGACGATGTTGATCGCGTAGGCGATGAGGAACTGCTCGATGCCCATTTTGTACAAACGGGCGACGGCGCTGGGCGCGTCGTTCGTGTGGAGCGTCGAAAAGGTCAGGTGACCGGTGTTCGCGAGCTTGATGGCGATCTCGGCGGTTTCCTTGTCGCGCATCTCGCCGACGAGCACGATGTCGGGATCGTGCCGGAGGATGCCGCGGATCGCCTGGTCGAAGCTCATCTTGTGACCGATTTTCAATTGCCGGGCGCCCCTGATGATGTATTCCACCGGGTCCTCGACCGTCAGGACGTTCACCGTCGGGTCGATCACCTGGTGGAGGGCGGCGATCAGAGTGGTGCTCTTGCCGCTCCCGGTCGGCCCCGTCAGAATTATGATGCCCTGCGGCTTCGAGATCGCCTTGTAGAAGAAGT
>DATDQD010000278.1:0-3432 GCA_035292425.1 Bacteroidota bacterium | reverse complement strand
ACCGTCGACAGGAGGAGGTAGAGGTTGGCGCTCAGGATCGCGAAGAACGCGAGCATCATCGCGCCGATCTCGAAGATTTTGGTGCCGATGGTGACCGACCGCTTGCTGTAGCGGTCGGCAAGGTAACCGCCCGTCATCGAGAAGAGGATGAAGGGAAGCGCGAAGAGCGCCTGGACCGTGGGGACAAGCTGGTTGCGGACCTCGGTGGTGAAGCCCATCCCGATGATCATCAGGGTCACGAGGTTCTGGTAGGCGTTGTCGCTGAACGCCCCCTGGAACTGCGTGACGATCAGGTTCCAGAAGCTCCGGAGACCGGTGAAGCGGGGATCTTCCCGGCGCGTCATCCTCGGGACCTCAGCCGCCGTTATTGTTTTTTAAAGACCACCGTCAGGACGTCGAATTCCTGACGGGACCTGTACAGCTCGCGGACGATTCCGTAGGAGGTTGCGGGCCAGAACGGAGTATTGAGCCTGAAAACCCTCTGGATCGAGAGCGTCCCCTCGAACCGGGCAAACTTCATCTCGCACTTCCCCGCGCTGTTACCGAAGGAGGTGTCCGGCGGGACGGACTCCACCGAATATCCTTCCGGCACCGCGATGACCATGGACTCGAAGATTTCGTGCGCGTAGTCGAGGAGGATCGGGAGCAGCCGTTCTTCCTTGTGGAAGGGATTGTCCACACCGCTCATGAAACTGAATGGCTGGAGAATGATCCTGTCTCCCACCCGCTGCTGCGTGTCCGGCAGTTTGATCCGGCCCGTGAGCGTTACCGTATTCCCGGCGCCGTCCAGGCCCGCGGCACCGATCGAATCAATCTCCGCGTCCGGAAAATCTTCCTCGGCCTCTTCCTTTAATTCCTGCGCTATTTCGGCGGGAGTCAGCTCATGGGCAATGATCCGGAGCCGGCGCGCCGCATGCCCGCGGCTCAACGCGGTGAGCGATCCTGCGAGCGTGAACTCCGCCGTCGGGGCGACGACGAAGCTCCGCTGTTCCCGGTTTGCCTCCGCCGGGGAAAACGGGAGCGTCACGAACTGCTGGCTCTGGTCGCCAACGAGCATGGCGAGCGTGCCCTCGACGAACCGGGGTATGTGCCTGAACTGCAGGTGGATGTCGGCGGGGGAATAGTATTCGTATGCCCCCTGGGCGGATTTCACGGCGACGAGGGTCCCGTCGAACTGCCAGTACTTCGCATCCGTCACCAGCAGGCCCTCGGTACGGTCGAGAACGTACACCAGTTTCGCGTCCACGCCCATCTCGCGGAGCATGTCATAAAACACGGCATTGATGTCCGAGTTATCGCCGTACCGGCGATCGAGGACGTCGTTGACGGTTTCATTATTTTCAAAGTCCTTCTTCCCCTTGACGTAGTCGACGTTTCTGATGTTCGCCTGCACCCAGTCGTAGGCCGAACGGATTTTCTTCCCGACGGAATCCTGGACGCCGAAGGTGGTGATGATCTTCTCCAGGTCGTCGTCCTCCGCGGTGAAATTCTCAAGGCCCCGGGTGATGCTCTGCGAAAGGTCCCCCCAGTACGCTCCGGGCGCGCTGGATTTTCCGTAATACAGCCGGAGCTGGCTCAGGAGCGTCGCCCGGGAGAGCGAATGCGGCTCCGCCTCGAACGCGGGGATGTCCCGGATGGTGAACCGGATCTCCTCCGGCTCCTTGATGTTGGGCAGCTGTTCGACCGTACCCGGGTCCTTGCAGTTCAACCAGAGGTAATTCGGGGTGAACTCGTCCCGGAACATGTTATAGAATGTGGAGGCCGTACCCTGCCCGTCATAAAATTTCCACCGGTACTCCGCCTCCTGGACGGCGATTTCCTTCTGGATCAGCCATACACTCGGGGAGTGCTCCAGACGGTACTTGACATAGTATTCAATAATGCACCCGTCCACCATCCCGGGCAGGGAGAAGGATTTCTGCATGACCTTCACGCCCTCGGTTTTGAACACCTCCTTCTCGTGGATTTCCGCCTTCGTGAGTGGGATTTCCCTCCCGTCCGGCAGCAGGGTGCGGCCGAGGATGACCTCGACCTCCTGGTCAACCTCGAAAACGTCGACCTCGACATCCCCCCACTTCCGGCCTCCGGCGTCGAAGATCCTGATCCGGTTGTACACCGTGTAATAGCACTCTTTGCCCATGAAGTTTTCGTCGTCCCTCGTGAGCCTGGAAAATATCATAATGGCGTTCCTGATCCCCTTCACCGAATCGGGGCCCAGGGCCCAGTCCGCCGCCGTAACCGGGGCCCACGAGAACGATTCCCCCGCGATGAGCGCGACGGGGACCAGCAGGGCGATACAGCCGAGTGCGATGATGGTGTTCAGGCGCGTCATGGAAAATCCTCCGGTCTTAAGGGCGTTTGATGAGAAGGGTCATCCCCTTCGCCGAGCTCAGGTCCCTGTTGAATTTTCGGGCGACTCCGTACTGGGACGCGCCGAGCATCGCCCCGGTATAGGTTTCGGTGAGATCGTACCGCAGGGTGTCGTTCGAGACACGCACCCGCGCTTCGACATTGCCCGATTCACAGCCGGCCGACAGCGGGACCATGTCCCCTTCGACCGCCCAGCCGGGCGGCAGGTGCCAGAGAATGCTCGTCGCGGTGAGCCGCGCCGATCCGAAATTGATGGGGTGCACGCGCTGTTCCCTGGTCAGCAAGGGGGGTTCGCCCGAATGGATGAGGTCGGGCTTCAGCAGGTTCAGCCCTCCCGCGTGGACCAGGTATTTCGGATACCGGATCCGGAACGACTCCCACGCCGTATCGCCCGCGGAACCATTCCGGTATTCAGTGATATCGACGCCCGGATTGAGTTTTGACAGGTACTGGGTCCAGGCGAGTTTTTCCTTCTCGGGAGGCGTTGTGCTGAATTCATACCGGGTGTCGGCCGCCCGGAGCCCGTAATCCCTGACATTGACCTCGGCGGAGACCGAGCCGTCCTGCGCGAGCGTCGCTACGATGTCGTACGCGCGACGATACGAATCCGGCGACCGCTCCGGGAGCCGGTAAAAGGTCGAATCATTTTCCGAGGCTATCAGGACGTAGTCGCCCAGCAATCCGTCCGGAATCTGACCCGGCCGCGTCGACGGATGGGTCGGGTCGAAAAAAAACCAGCCCCCCGCGCAGGCGTCTGCCCATGCCGCGGGCTCCGAGAGGGCGCTCCGCGGTATCGCGACGATGCAATGGTTGAACTGGAACGGCGTGGGGAGGTCGGGTTTCACGCTGTGCGTCGTGTTGGCGAGCACCGCCCGCGAAGGGATGCCCGCGGCCTTCAGCATCTCGCGCATGAGCGTTGTCTTGTCCTTGCAATCGCCGAACCGGTTGTGCAGTGTCGTCGCGGCGGGGCGGGGCTGCCACCGGCCCTTCCCGATCTCGACGGCGACGTAGCGGATGTCGTCCCTCACGAACGTCGCGATCGCCTGGATTTTTTCATTCGCC
>DATDQD010000277.1:0-3715 GCA_035292425.1 Bacteroidota bacterium | reverse complement strand
GAAATACGAACCGACGAGCAGCATCCCATAGAAAGCGATTTGCGGATGACGGTTGAGGAACATCGTGCCGACCGTCGCCGAAAGCAGTCCGAAGGTCAGCAGGTCCTTCCGCTCCACGAGTCTCCTTGTGAGGAGGAAGAGGAGGGGTATGTAGCTGAACACCGCGAGCTTCGACCAGTGGAACGATGCGCCCAGGCCGATGGCGTACGGGTTAAGCATGTACACGCACCCGGCGAGGAGCGCCCCGAGGTGCGGCAGTTTTAACGATCTCGCGAGCATGTACATGAAGAGGCCCGACAGGAACACGTGGAGGAGGAAATAGTGCGCGTCGGAAAACCCGAACACGATGCCCGCCACCCACGTCAGGCCCGTCTCGAGGTAATTCACCCCCCTCGGGAAAAGCAGGGACGATGCGACGGGCATCCCGCCGTACAGGCAGGGCATCCAGAGGGCGTCGACCCCCTCGGTCTCCCTGATGTGGTCGAGCGCGTTGACCCAGTTGTGCGTCGCGACAAAATCGCCGGGCCCCGAGGCCGCGAGGTCCATGTTCGAGGAGATGACCTTCCAGAAGAGGACGTACACGACGAGGAGCATGAATCCCGCGCAGACCAGGTCTTTTTTCCGGTCGGACAGGCCGTCGAACCAGCCGCCCCCCTGCCGTGAAGCGCCGCCTTCGTGCGGTTTCCTGGAGACTTTTTTCTCTGTCATGAAATTTTCCGGTTTTGAATGACGTGGCGGATAAGATACTCAACTTTTTCCAGAACGGCCTCCACCGGTATTTCCCGTACTTGGGAAGGTTCCTTCTGCACCAGTAATTGAGGATCGTACTTCCCGAGGGCACTGTCCATCACGTACTGGAACTTCGGGTCGCCGGGGGGAAAATAAATATGCGGCGGGGCGTACCCGAGCACGGCCACCAGCGGAGTGCCCATCGCCACCGCGAGGTGCATGGACGCGGTGTTGATGGTCAGGAGGAGGTCCATCCGCTTCAGGAGGGCGCAGAACTCCGGTATGGTGGTCTGTCCCATCGCGTCGACGATCCGGTCCTTCCGTTCGATGCCTGCGAGGATCGGTTCGACGAAGACCCGGTCCGCGGCGACGTCGGTGAAGATGATTTTCGCGTTGTGGCGGGAGATCAGGTGGTTGGCGACGACGGCGAACTTCCGTTCCTCCCAGCACCGGATTTCCCGGTCCTGCCTTGAGCTGGTATGGATCCCGACGAGAAAATCGCCGTCGGCGACCACCCAGGCCCTGAGTTTATCGCGGACCTTCCTGCTCACCGCATCGTCCACCGTCAGAGAAGGACCGAGGTCGGTCACCTTCCAGCCGAATGCCCGTTCCAGGAGCTCGGCGCACTCCCTCGGACGGTACTGGGTCCTGACGGTCCTGGCGGAGATCGGAATCCGGATATTGTTGAAGCAGCCCCGTCCCCTGAAATCGTACCCCAGCCGGAGCCTCGCCCCGGTGATCCACACAAGGAAATTCACCCAGAGACCCGTATTGAGATGGATGGCGAGGTCGTACCGTTCCCTCCTCAGCCGGAGGGCGGCGGCGACCTGTTTCAGTTTCCCGTCTCCGGGAACGGCGTGGAGGACGTCGATGACGGGGAGAAGGGGGAGGATGGTCTTCACGACGGGGAATCCGAACACGTGGATCGCGGCGCCGGGAAGGTTGCGCCGTACCGCGCTATGCGTCACCGACGTCATGACGATGTCTCCGATGAAGGAGAGATCGGCGACCAGCACTTTCTTCGCGTGGCCCGGATCCAGGGGAACGGCCAGGGTGCCGACGAGTTTCCCGATCAGACGTAGGAGCGGGATCATGAACGATGGGATTGAACGTACGAAAAATTCAGCTGATAATCTTCCATCGATGGGTCGTTCGCGCGGTCGAGTCCCGGGTGAGGATAAGGGCCCGGGTCGGGTACGGGCGAGCCGGTCACGAGCGACCTGTTCGCCAGCGTGACCTCCAGGGAGGTCGGGAGCGCCGTCCCCGGGACAAGCCCGGTGAAATTATTCCCGTGGACGTGGACCACGACGTACCGGTCACCGAGAACCTTCATCACCTCTTCCATCTTCCACCCCATCCTGTCGAGGTCGTGGAATTCGATCACCATCCCGTTGATCGCATCGGCATGACAGGCGATTGACTGCAGCAGGTCATACTCCCCTCCCTCGATGTCGAGTTTCACGAACACGCTCCCCGGCGCGACTGGGGCGTCTCCGAGCAGGCGGAGAACGTCCTCGAAGGTGACGTCGCGACGGCCTTTCCGGACGGCGATGAACTTCCTGTGAAACGCGACGGAATCGTTCAGGACGATGAAGGTGACGTAGTGCAGCGCCGCAAGGAGATATCGCCCCGCTTTCACGAAATCGAGTTTGGCGAGTTTCGAAGCGAACTTGACGATGATGAGAGGGAATGAGACGCTGGCGTCGAACATGTGGACCGCCAGACCCGGCCGTCGGCGGAAGAAGTCCTCTTCGAAACTCCAGTCGGCAGCCACGCCGAAACTGAGGAGTACGCCGGTCTTCTCCAGGTGGTCACGCAGCACGACGTATCCGCCGTCGGAGTCTTTTCCCAGCCTCACCTTCAACCCGACCAGGACCGGACGCAGGCGTTTCAGGTCATACATGAGGTACCCTGTTTTTGATAAAATTCATGATGTCACCGGAGCGCCGGAGGATGTCCCGCGCCCTCAGGGGAATCCCGACCCGGCGGACGAGGACGCGCAACCACATCGGGCCGACCAGGGCCGAGGTTCCCAGGACCGCGTACGCCGACCCGTTGATGCCGAACGGACCTGTCAGGACGGCCATCAGGCCGACGCCGGCGAGGGCGGTCAGGAGATTAAGATAGAAAACCGGCCTCATCTCCGCCACTCCGTTACAGAAGGCCGCCCCCACGGCAAACAGTGGGATGAAGGTCCCGGCGCAGGCGAGGATGGCGAGGACCGGGACGGCCCCGGTATACTTGTCGCCATAGAAGAACGACATCATCGGTCCCCCGGCGAGGAGAAAGAAGAGCGTCACACCCGCGGCGGCGACCGAAAAGAAGAGGAGGGATTTTTCGGCGAGGACTTTCAGGCGCTCAGTATCGTTCCGGCCGTGCGCGTGGGATACCACGGGGACCAGGAGCGTGTTGATCGTTTGCTGGAACAACTCGTATGCGCGCGTGAACACCTTTGCGGCGTTGTAGGATGCGAGCGGAACCGGGCCCATGATGCCCGAGATGATGAGATTGTCCGCCTGCGAATAGAGGGTATAGAATATGGACGCGCCGAGCGAATACCGGCCGTATTCCCAGGTCCGGGAGAGCATGGCGGCCGACCAGGCCGGCCTTAGCGCATACTTCTTCAGCATCAGGACCGTCCCATACACGGAGGACGCGGCAAGCATGAGCAGGTTCACCTGCATCACCCCTTCGGCTGTAGCGATCGTGCCGTCGGTCACCAGCCAGCCGATCATGGCCAGTGAGCCGAGCGAGTAGATCGCGTCGAGGCTGAAGAGCGCTCTGAGTTCGAGTTTCGACTGCAGCAGGAACGAGGCGACATTGCGGGGGATGGAAATGATGAGCATCAGCGCGACGTACCACAGCAGGTCGCCGGCCGTTTCGCTCCTGAGGAGCCCGCCGAGGGTATCGCCGAGGAGCAGGAGGAGCAGTGCCGCCGGAACGATGAAAGCAGCGTACAGGATCACCGACGACGTGACCGGGACGG
>DATDQD010000276.1:0-31610 GCA_035292425.1 Bacteroidota bacterium | reverse complement strand
TGCCGTGACGGATGGCCGGGTCTACTGGGCAGATGGGAAATTAGGAGTTGTCGACATAACCGATCTTAATAGTCCGCGGGAACTGGCGTTATTCCCAGGGTACGGTTCAGGGAGTGGAGTCGATGTGAAAGGAGATACGATCTTACTCGCCAATGGATTGACGGGGGTTTGGTTATTAGAATACCCTTGCACAAGCTCATGTTCATATCAAGCTGATTACAGGACCTGGTATTTGATTTCGGCACATAGATCGGCAATCGACATGAGTAAATCCACTCTCTTTCCATCCTCGATCTCTAGCGCATTTACATTTGAGAATGGATACGTTAAAAAAGACACTCTTGCTTTTGGCAAGGGGTATTGGATAAAATTTAATAGTGCACCTGTACTGGACCCGACCGGTGATCCTGTTCTCTCAGAAACACTACAGGTAAATTCCGGCTGGACTTTGTTCGGTGGATTAACATATCCTATTAGCATTGATCAGATTAATTCAAATCCTGACAGTATTATTGTCAGTCCGATATATGGTTACGATGGTTCCTATTTCCTTGCTGACACCCTCTATCCCGGTCGTGGATACTGGGTGAAAATCTCGGGACAAGGTCAGCTATTTTTATCAGTCATACCGACTTCACGAGATACTAAGCCTGAAGATAATATTATCTCAATATTAGACGGAAAGAGTAATATAACATTCAGAAATAACCTAGGTCAAGAGCGATGCTTATTTTTCGGAGAGAGGAGTCAATACGGAGTATCGGATGATTTTTACGAGCTTCCACCTACTCCCCCCGAAGGGATTTACGACATTAGGTTTCAATCTGGTAAACTTATTGAATTTATTAAGGAGGAAGGGTCAACTGAAATTCCTTTGATCATTTCCAGCATAAATTATCCAATAACAATTACATCGAAAAATCATGCTGTTGATTTAAAAACTAGCTTGATAATTGATAACGAAGAAATACCGCTCTCACAATATGGTATATTAAATCTAACAAAGAAGCCCAGGATAATCCGGCTGAGGTTGACTAGAACAACGAGTCCCCAACCTCAAAAACTGATACTTTATCAAAATTATCCCAATCCATTTAACCCAAGGACAAATATCCAGTTCGATTTACCGGTTAATGGTTGGGTAACTCTTGATGTGTACAACATCCTGGGTGAAAAAGTTCAAACCTTGGTCGACAATTACATGGAATATGGGAGGCATGTGGTATTATTTGACGCAAGGAGTGTTGCCACAGGAGTATATTTCTACCATTTAAAATATTTAAATGAATTACAAATAAAATTCATACTACTACTCAAATGAGTGCCAAGCTAAACTGTTCCTGATCTCGTTGGGTGAGGAGCGAGGGCGCTCTGCTCCAAGTCCCGACCGTGGCAAAACTCTGTGAGCCACGTAGCGAGAAGTCGGTGTGATGCTGGAAACGGCTACACATCAAGCGACTCGACAATGTAACCTGCAAGGGTGCTACGCGAACGACCAGGTTGCAACGAAAGTGAACGCACAAGTAGCTTCGTAAAGATCTAATTGAGGTGGACGAGTCCCTATCTTATGGACGAAGTCTTTAACCGAATGATCGAGAACAGAGAGAAGACGGTCATGAAGCGCATCCGGGGTATTAGCGAGGACATGGTCGACAGATCAAAAATATTGCCTTATTAATGCGATATTTCTATCATTGTTGATACTGGGCGCCGGATACCTCAGCGTCCCCCGCCGAGGTCCTTCCAGCGCCGCGCAAACTCTCCGAGGGTCCTGTCGACGATATCGTGAATGGAATCCTTCTCGAACCCGCCGCCTGCGGCCTTTTTGCCGGCCTTCACGCCGGTGAGGATTTCGAGCCCGTCGTCGACCGTCGAGATCGCGTAGATGTGAAACTTCCGTTTCTTCACGGCTTCGACCACGTCCTCCCGCAGCATCAGGTCCTTCCGGTTCTGCTCGGGGATGAGAACGCCCTGGCTTCCGGTGAGGCCCTGCGCTTTGCAGGTATAGTAGAAGCCCTCGATTTTCTGGTTGATGCCGCCGACCGGCTGGATCTCGCCCATCTGGTTCACCGACCCGGTGACGGCGATGTCCTGCCGCAGGGGGACGTTGGAGAGGGATGAAAGGATCGCGTAGATCTCCGTCGACGAGGCGCTGTCGCCGTCCACGCCGGAGTAGGACTGCTCGAAGGTGATGCTGGCGTTCACGGTCAGCGGCTTGTCCTGGGCGTAGTTGCCGTGGAGGTACCCGCTGATGATCAGCACCCCCTTGTTATAGGAAGGTCCGCTCATCTCCGCCTCGCGCTCGATATTGATGACGCCCTCGCGGCCCACCGAGGTCCTCGCCGTGATCCGCACCGGGATCCCGAAGGCGTATTCACGGAGGTCGACCACGGTCAGGCCGTTCACCTGCCCCGTCACCGAACCCCGCGTATCGATCATCACCGTCCCGTCGCTGATGACCTCGCGCATCCTGCATTCGGCCAGTTTCAACCTTTCCCTCCGTTCGTCGATCGCCTTCCGGACGTACTGCCCCGACACGGTCTTCTCGCCGGCCTTCACCGCCCAGTAGTTCCCCTCATGCAGGACGTCGGCGAGGAGATTGAACCGCGCGGAGAGTTTCTTCTGGCTGCCGGCCAGGCGCGCGCCGTACTCGATGACCGTCTTCATCGCCGACTCGTCGAAGGGGAGGAGGTTCTCCTCGGCGGTGATCGTCCTGATGAAGTTGACGTAGCTCCGGATCATCTCCGGGTTGTTGTCCATCTCGGTGTCGAAATCGGCCCGGATCTTGAAAATCTTCTTGAAATCATCGTCCTGATTGTAGAGGAGATAGTAGATGGCCGAGTCGCCGAGGATGATGACCTTGACGTCGATGTCGACGGCCTCCGGCTTGAGGGAGGACGTCGCCCCGAAAATCCCGGTCTCCACCGGCTGGATCTCGAGCAGACCGCTGCGGAGCGTCCGTTTCAGTGTGGGCCACACGCCGGGTTCGATCAGGGCGTCGATGGCGTTGATAACCAGATACCCGCCGTCGGCACCGATCATGGAACCCGGCTTCACGAGCGTGAAGTCGGTCCTCCAGATCCCGTTCCTGTCCACCTCCCGCTCGATGGTCCCGAAGAGGTTCTTGTAGCGGGGGTTCGTCTCGATAATGAACGGAATGCCGGTCGTCTGGGAATTGTCCACCAGCACGTTCACCCGGTACTCGATGAAATCGTCCGCCTCGGCCGTGATCGACGGCGTGAGCCCCGGGACCTGGACCGCGGGCTCTTCGGCGGCCCGGAACCTGGGGAGGTCCGCCATGATGCTGTCCTGGACCGCGTTCAGGTAGGCCGCGAGCTTGTCGGGCATCGGCTTCATCTTCTCGCGGATTTCATCGACGCTCTCCCTCACGACCGGCAGGATGAGACGCGCCTCGAGCTCGGCGAGGGAGTCCTTCGCCTTGCGCTCGATGTTCCTCAGCTCCCGCAGGATCACCTCCATCTGCGCCTCGAGGTCCGCCCTGTCCTTGTGCAGCTGGTCGATCTTCTCCCGGGTGATCTGCCCCTCCTTGACCAGACCCTCGAGTTGTTCGAAGTTCACCGGCGCGCCGTTGATGACCGGCGTGATGTCGGGGCGGACAGCCGGGCCCATCTGCACCTGGATGACCTCGAACCCGTGTTCCTTCACCTTCGTTTCGAAATCGCGGAGGATCGCCTGCTGGCGCTGGTGGAAATGCTCCATGACGCGTTTCCGTTCGTCCTTGAAACGCTTCCGCTCGAACGACGCGGGGATGTTCTTCCGGAGTTCGTCGATGAGGCCGTCCATCTCGTCGCGCAGCAGGTTTCCGCCGCCGACGGCCAGCGTCAGCAGGACGGGCTGGTCGTTGTCGTTGAAGTTATGGACGTAGCAGCGGTCCTTGAGGGTGACCTTCTGGTCCTGCGCCTCCGCGATGAACTGCTTGATGGTGGTGAGCCGCCCGGTGCCCGAAGATCCGGTCACGAAGATGTTGTATCCGCGCCGCTTCATCTCCATCCCGAGCTTCAGCGCCTTCATCGCGCGGTCCTGCCCGACGATCCGGTGGGCCCTGTCGGGCTCCTGGGAGGGCTTGAGCGCGAGGCATTTCCTGGAACAATGCCAGCGGAGTTCGGTGACCTTGAGTTCCTTGCTGCGGTGGTTGTTCGGCATAGGCTAGTATTCCTTGCGGTTCCTGTGCAGGTTGAGCAGGAGTCCGGCCATGATCATGCTCGACAGGAGGCTGGAGCCCCCGTAGCTCATGAAGGGGAGGGGCACCCCGATGACCGGCATGATCCCCATGACCATCCCGATGTTGATGATGACGTGGATCGTCAGCACCGAGACGATGCCGATGGCGAGCAGGCTCCCGAAGCGGTTTTTCACCGATGACGAGAGCTGGACGCCGCGCAGGAGGAGCGCCGTGATCAGCGCCAGGACGAAGAGCGCCCCCGCGAACCCGAACTCCTCGCTCGGCACGCAGTAGATGAAGTCGGTCCACTGGGCGGGGATGAAATTCAGCTGGGTCTGCGTCCCGTGCAGGAACCCCTTCCCGAAGATGCCTCCCGAGCCGATGGCGATCTTGGATTGAATGACGTTGTAGCCGGCGCCGAGCGGGTCGGCTTCGGGGTCGAGAAACGTGTAAATCCGTTTCTGCTGGTACGGCGCGAGCTGGTTGAAGAGGTACTGGACCGAGACGCCGGTCAGCACCGTCACCGAGAAAACAATCGACGAGAGCAGGCGGTTCGCCCTCTGGAAGAACAGGAGGAGGAACGTGCCCGCGATGACCATGATGAACACGGTGGTGTTGAAGAGCGTGGCCGCCGCGGCCGCGATCGGCGCGACGATCGCCAGCAGGAGGAAGACGGGCGCGCCCGCCCAGATCAGGATCAGGAAGAGCGCCCCGAGGTAGATGACCGCCGTGCCCATGTCGGGCTGGAGGATGATCAGCGAAAAGGGGAGGAGCACGATGCCGAAGGTCGCGGCGATTTCGGGGAGCTTCCCGCGCTCGAGGTGCCGGTAGGAAAGGTACGATGCCAGGGCCATGATCGTCGTGACCTTCACGAACTCCGACGGCTGGAGTCCGAACCCGCCGATGCCGAACCAGCTCTTCGTGCCGGCCACCGTTTTGCCCGCGATGAGCACCGCGACAAGCAGGAGAATCGAAATGCCGTAGAGCGGGTACGAGGCGAGCTGGAGCGTCCTGAACGGGAGGAGCCAGATGGCGATCATGAGGACGAAACCCGCGGCCCCCCAGATGACCTGGCGGTTGAAATAAAGCGAGGCGCCCGCGTCGTAGGTGGCGCTGTACACCGACGCGATGCCGATGAGCACCAGCAGGGTGACGGCGCTGAAAATGACCGGGTCGATCCTGTCCCTGAAGAACGATTCCATGTCAGTCGCCGATCCCGGCCGTCCGGGCGGCGGCCACCGCCGTGGTGTCCACCCTCATCGGCCTGGTGACGCGGCCGGAGAGGAACTGTTCGATGCAGCGCGACGCGATCGGCGCCGCGAAGACGCCGCCGTACCCGCTGTTTTCGACCAGGACGGCGATGGCGATCCTCGGATCGTCCGCGGGGGCGAAGCCCACGAACCACGCGTGGTCTTTCCCGTGCGGGTTCTGCGCCGTGCCGGTCTTCCCGGCCACCGTAATCCCCGGGACCCGCGCGAGCGACGCCGTGCCGCCTGCGGCGTTGACGCAACGGACCATTCCCTCGTGGATCGTGTTCCAGACGCCCGCCGAGAGCGCGATCCCCCTGGTCTGCACCTGGTTGTCGATCCACGTTCCGCTCTCCTTGACGCGGATCCTGGCCACGACCGCCGGCGTGTGCCATTCTCCCCTGTTGGCGATCGCCGCCGCGTAGCTCGCCATCTGCATGGGCGAAACGCCCAGCTCACCCTGGCCGATCGCGAGGCTGACGAGATAGCCCTGCGTCCACCTCCCCTTTCCGTAGACGCGGTCGAAGTACTGCGTCGAGGGAAGGAGGCCGGAATTTTCCTCCATGATGTCGATCCCGGTCGGCGTCCCGAACCCGAACTCGCGGCCGAAACGGTTCCACCGGTCGAGCCCGACCTTCAGCATCAGCTGGTAGTAGAACACGTTGCACGATTTCTGTATCGACTCCACGAAACCGGTGTAGCCGTGGACGTGGAGGTCCTTGAACCCCCTCGAGCCGTACTGGAACACGCCCGTGCAGTTCACGGCCCACGACGGGGAGACCACGTGCTCCTCGAGCGCCGCGGCCGCGACCATCATCTTGATAGTCGAGCCGGGAGGATACCTGGTCATGGTGGCCCGGTTGAAGAGCGGTTTTGCGGGGTCGGCGTTCAGCGCGGTCCAGAGGTCGGCGGGGACCACGCCGCCCATGAGGGAGAGGTCGTAGTCGGGCTTCGAGACGATCGCCAGCACGCCGCCGGTCTGCGGGTCGACGGCCACCACCGCGCCGCGCTGGTCGGCCATCAGCGATTCGGCGACAGCCTGCACGCGCGCGTCGATGTTGAGATAAAGGTCGTCGCCCTCGGTGACGGAGATGTCGTTCCCGCCGTCGTTGTACCGGCCCTGCGATTCCCCGCGGGCGTTGACGGTGATAAAGCTGTATCCTTTTTTGCCGCGCAGGTACCGTTCGTATCTCGATTCCAGCCCCGTCACGCCGATCTGGTCGCCCGGCTTGTACTCTTCCGGCATGGCCTGGAGCTGCCCGTCGGACACCTCGGTCGTGTATCCGAAGAGGTGCGCCGCCTTCGCGCCCGTGGGGTAGTAGCGTTTCGATTCGACGATATACTCAACCCCCGGGAGCCGGTCGCGGTGTTCCTCGATGAACGAGAGCCTCGGAAAGTCGACGTCGCGCATCACCCTCGTCGGGGCGAAGCGGTTCACCGCCATCCCCTTGCGGATCCTTTCGGAGATCAGGGCCGTGTCGACCTTCAGGATCGACGCGAGGTATTCCAGCCGCGAATGGTCGAACTCGGCGGGAGTCACGGTGACCGTGTAGGAGGGACGGTTGTCCACGATCAGCAGGCCGTTCCTGTCGTAAATGTAGCCGCGCAGCGGGTTGAGGACGATGGCGCGGAGCGAGTTCTCCTCGGATTTCTTGCCGTACTCGTCCTCGTACACCACCTGCAGCTGGACGAGGCGGAAGAGGTAGACGAGGGCGACCAAGAGGACAAAGACGTAGAAAAACTGTTTCCGGCCGTTCACGGGGAAATCCTCCCGCGCGCGGTCACGAGCATCGGCAGGATGGCGACCGTCGTCGTGAAGAGCGCCGAGGCGAGCCCGACGCCGAACACGGCCCCGAAGAACCCGATGTCGCCCCCCATCGTGAAGATCACGAAATAGACCGCGTTGTGGACAGAGGCGGTGAAAAAGACCAGGAGAAGAAATCTGTAGGTCGCGAGCGTCATCACGATCTTGTTTTCGCTGTAGAAATAGCCGGCGGTGAACGCAGCCACTGTCTTGGAGAACGCCGATAGGCCGATCACGGTTCCGGTGGAGAGGTCGAGCACGAGCCCGAGGAAAAATCCCCAGGGGAGGACGTACACCTGGCCCTCCCTGACGGCGAGGGTGACGATGAAAATGAGAAGCAGGTCGGGGGTGATCCCCCTCAGGCTGATCATGTCGACCAGGTTGGCCTGGACGAGTAATAATACAACGGCCTTCAGGACGTACCCGGCATGCCGCTTCATTGCTTCCCCGCGGGGCCGGTCGCTTCGAGCGCCGCGCGGGCCGAATCCGGCCGTTCCGCGATGACGAACACCTGTTCCAGCGCGGCGAATTCCACGGCGGGGAAAACGCTGATTTCGTGGAAGAGGCTCCCCGATTTCTGCCTGACTGAGGAGACGATGCCGATGGTGATGTCCTTCGGGAAGACGTTGCTGTATTCGGAGGTGATGACGATGTCGCCGGTCCGCACGTCCTGCGTCTTCGGGACGTTCGTGAGCCGGAGCTCGCTGCCCCCGTCCCACCCCAGGATGCCGTCAACCCTCGAGCGCTGGACCTTGGCGCCTGCGCGGAAGTCCTTGTTCAGGAGTATCTGGCCGAGGGAATAATTGTCGCCAACCGCGATCACCTTCCCCACCAGCCCCTGCTCGGAGATGATCGGCATGTCGGCCGCCACCCCGTCTTTCGTCCCGACGTTGAGCGTGAGCGTGTTCCTCATCAGGAGGAGGCTCTTCCCCACCACGTCGGCCGCGACAAGATCGAACGGCGCCTCCACGCGGAGCCCGAGCATCGCGCGGAGCCGCGAGTTCTCGATGCGCGCCTCGCGCAGGCGGCTCACCTCGTCGGAGAGGTTGACGTTGAGTTCGCGGAGGATTTCGTTTTCCCGCTGGAGGGTGAAGACGTTCGGGATGACCGAGACCGCGTCCTGCATGTAACCGAGGAATCCGACTGTGTAGGCGCGGACCGCCTTCAGCTGCCGGTTGTCGTTCCCGGAGAGCAGTATAAGAGAGATGACGAGGAAGAGAATGAGGAGGACGTACTCTTTGAACGCGATCAGTATGTTGAGAAGGGTCCTCAATATCTCCTGCTTTTAATAAGGACCTTGGAATAATGCCCGAGGTTTTCCATCACCTTGCCCGCCCCCCGCGCCACGGCTGTGAGAGGGTCCTCGGAAACGTGCACCGGCAGGCTCGTCTCCAGGCGGAGCCTCTCGTCGAGCTGCTTCAGGAGCGCGCCGCCGCCGGAGAGCATGATGCCCCTGTCAAGAATGTCGGCGGAGAGTTCCGGCGGGGTCCGCTCGAGCGTGAGCTTCACGGCGTCCACGATTTGTTCAATGCACTCGTTGAGCGATTCGCGTATTTCAACACTGCTGGCGTCGGTGGTCTTCGGGATGCCGTTTACCAGGTCGCGCCCCTTCACCTGGATGGTGATTTCCTCTTTGAGGGGCATCACGGAGCCCACCGCGCACTTGATCGCCTCGGCCGTCCGCTCGCCGATGAGGATGTTGTGGTTTTTCTTGAAAAATTGAATGATGGCGTTGTCCATCTCGTCGCCGGCGATCCTGATCGATTCCTCGTTCACGATGCCCGAGAGGGCGATGACGGCGATCTCCGTGGTGCCGCCGCCGATGTCCACCACCATGTTGCCGGCCGGGGCGTCCACGTCCAGGCCGATCCCGATCGCCGCGGCCATCGGCTCGGCGATCAGGTGCACTTCCTTGGCGCCGGCGTGCTCCGCCGCGTCGCGCACGGCCCGCTTCTCGACCTCCGTCACGCCGCTGGGTACGCTGATAACGATCCTGCGGGCCGGGAGCCACGTGGAGGAGACTTTCTTGATGAACTCGCGGAGCATCCCCTCGGCGATCTCGAAATCCGCGATCACCCCGTCCTTCATCGGACGGATGGTGCGGATGTCCCGGTGCGTGCGGCCCACCATCTCGCGGGCCTCGTTGCCGATCGCCACGATTTTCTTGGTATGGCGGTCGAAGGCCACGATGGAGGGCTCGTTCAGAACGATCCCCTTGCCTTTCATGTGGATCAGCGTGTTCGCCGTGCCGAGGTCGATCGCGAGATCCGCGGAGAAGAAGGAGAATAAACCCATACCGTCGCCTTTCAGTGTTTGAAATGCCGCACGCCCGTGAAGAGCATCGCGATGTTGTTGTCGTCGGCCGCCCTGATCACTTCCTCGTCGCGCATCGAGCCGCCCGGCTGGATCACCGCCGTCGCGCCCGCCTTCACCGCCTCGAGGAGTCCGTCGGCGAAGGGGAAGAAAGCGTCGGAGGCGACCGCCGTCTGTTTCAGGTCGAGTCCCGCGTCGCCGGCCTTGAGCGCCGCGATCCTCGACGAATCGAACCGCGACATCTGGCCTGCGCCGATGCCGATCGTGCGGTCCGCCATCGTATAGACGATCGCGTTCGACTTCACGTGCTTGACCACCTTCCAGGCGAAGCTCATCGCGTTACGCTCGGCCTCGGTCGGCGCGCGTTTGGTCACGACCGTCGGCTCTTTTTCGCCGAGCGTGATCGAGTCGGGGGTCTGAACCAGCACGCCGCCCGCGACCGACCGGACCGCCAGGCCAAGCTCGTCTTTCAGCGGCCTTGTTTGGACCATCAGCCTGCGGTCTTTTTTCTTTTTCAAAAACTCCAGCGTACCGGCATCGTACTCCGGCGCGATGACGACCTCGGTGAACACCCTGTCGATCATGTGCGCGGCCTCGTCGTCGAGCTTCCGGTTCACAGCCACGATCCCGCCGAATGCCGACTTCGAATCGGTGGCGAGCGCCTTCTCGTAGGCCTCTTTCAGCGTCTTCCCTGAACCGACGCCGCAGGGGTTCGTGTGCTTGATGATCACCACCGTCGGCTCGGAGAATTCCTCGACCAGTTCCACCGCCGCCTGGATGTCCACGATGTTGTTGAACGAGAGCTCCTTGCCGTGGAGCTGGCGGAATATTTCGTCAAAAGACCCGTAGAGCGCCGCGGACTGGTGCGGGTTCTCGCCGTAGCGCAGTCCCGAGGCCTTCGGATAGGTCGAAAAATAGACGTCCGGGATGACCGCCGGTTTGCGGCGCTCTTTTGCCGCTGAAAGATACGTAAAAATAGCCGCGTCGTAACGGGATGTGTGGTGAAATGTCTCTTTCGCCAGCGAAAATCGGGTCGCCCGTGTGATCGCACCCCCATGCGCCTTCATTTCGGCGATAATCTTCCCGTACGTCGCCGGGTTCGTGACCACGGTTTTCGAGTCAAAATTCTTGGCCGCTGCCCGGAGCATGGCCGGACCGCCGATGTCGATCTGCTCCACCGCGGAGTCGAGGGCCACGCCGCTTTTCGCCACCGTTTGTTCGAAGGGGTAGAGGTTCACCGCGAGGAGGTCGATCGCGACGATGTCGTGCTCGCGCATCTGTTCGATATGCTTCGGGTTGTCCATCACCCCGAGCAATCCCCCGTGGATTTTTGGGTGAAGGGTCTTCACCCTGCCGTCCATGATCTCCGGGAAACCGGTCACGCTCGAAATCGAGTGCGCCTTCACGCCCGCCTTCCGGAGCGCAGAGAGCGTCCCGCCCGTGGAGAGGATTTCGACGCCGAAGGACCCGAGCGCCTGCGCGAACGCCGCGATGCCGGTCTTGTCCGAGACGCTGAGTAACGCCCTTTTAATGCCGACGTTTTCCATTTCTACTGAAGAATGCTTGCCGTGTTACCGCTGATGGTCACCTTGCCTTCGGCGAACAAACGAATCGCCTCGGGATAAATTTCGTGCTCGATCTTCAGGATTTTCTTCGCCAGCGTCTCCGGCGTGTCGTCCGGGGCGACCGGCACCGTTTTCTGCAGGACGATCGCGCCATGGTCGAACACCTCGTCTACGATATGCACCGTCGCGCCCGAGAGGGTCTTGCGGGCGGCGATCACGGCACTGTGGACGTGCTCACCGTACATGCCCCTGCCGCCGAACTCGGGGAGTAACGCCGGGTGGATATTGACGATCCTGTTCCTGTACCTGGAGATGACCGCCGACCCCACTCTCTTCATGTACCCGGCGAGGACGATGAAATTGACGCGGAGGTTGTCGAGGGTGTTGAGGATGTGGCTGTCAAAATCCGAGTCCGATTCAAATTGCGTCCTGCTGATGTGGAGAGCTGTTATTCCGTTCTGCCTGGCCGTCTCCAGGGCGCCCGCCCCGGAGTTGTTGCTGACGACGCCGACGATCCTCGCGCCTTTTATCTTGCCCGCCCGGATTGCCTTCAGGATCGCCTCGAAGTTCGAACCCCTCCCCGAGGCGAAAACGGCAATCTTCAGCTCATCGTTCACATGTTTCTGTAAATTTTGCTCCAAATTTAGTGATTATTTGCAGAATAGTCAATCATTTGTGTGACCGGTACATAAGATGCACATATCGAAATCGTTCAAATATAAGTTTGATTTGCAGCCGAATTCTTAATACCATAGAATGCTAAGCAGCCTTGCGGCTTCAGATGCATCTGACCAGCCACATAATCTTGCTGTTTCTGTTTTCGTTCCTCCCTCTCGCTGTATTCACCCAATCCGAATGGACCTGGCAGAACCCTTATCCACAGGGAAACGACCTTTATAATATTGTTGCTATTGATAGTGAGGTAATCGTAACCGGCGGTGATCGGGGTGCACTCCTCCGTTCGTCAACAGCCGGCATGGACTGGGAGCAGAATAATCTACCAGGATATGTGAAGGTTTCAGAAATATCCTTTGTTAATGAAACTGTCGGATGGTTGACTGGTACAGCGGATTCTCTGATACAGATCTTTAAAACTTCCGATGGTGGCATTACATGGGTGTTGTGGACGTCGTTCTCGGGCACATCGACACATCTTTATTTTATCAATCTGAACGATGGCTGGTTAGCAGTAGATGGAAGTTTGTACCAAACCAATAACGGAGGCCAGGTCTGGTCTCACAAGGGATCCTTCACTGAGATCTCAGATATCTTCTTTCTTACACAATCACTCGGATGGATTCTCTCTGACATTGAGATTTATAAGACAACAAATGGGGGGGCAGGATGGACAATTACATCAATCGATAGCCTACTCTGGGAAAGTTGGCGATCCCTGGAGGAAATCAAATTTGTGAATCCCGACGTCGGCTGGATCCGCGCGACTCTGATGGGGCCAAACCTTCTGAGCGGTCTTGTTGTAAAAACTACTGATGGTGGGGAAACGTGGGTTGAACAGCTTAATGTAGGCAATTCATTCGGTCCATATCTAACGTTTACGGATATTGAACCTCATGATAGTCTCTTATGCTGGGCTATCACATCTGGAAGCCGGGTATTTCGTACAACCGATGGTGGAAATAATTGGGATAATGTTTCCTACGTCCCTTGGCTCAGAAAAATCAATTCGGTCAATGGATCTCTGTTATACGGTGCAGGGAATAATGGAGTCCTTTATCGTTCAGGGGATGGTGGTCTTAATTGGACATCATTGTCAAGAGGTTCTACCATTGAGTTATCAGATTTGTCAATCGTAAACGATTCCGTATTGGTTGCATCCGGAGGAGATTATCTCCTCAAGAGTACCGATGGTGGCAATCTGTGGTCGGAAGTTGATGTTGCGTTGCCCGTGGGATTATTTTGGATTAATACTGTCTGGTTTACAGATAATCTTAATGGGTGGATAGGATGTTCATATGGTGGTGGATCGGGCGGAATATATCGGACAACGAATGGAGGGCTGAACTGGGTAAATCAAACTGGTACAGTGGATGGGGCCAATGGGATCTTTTTTCTGAATAACGTCATAGGGTGGTTCGTATCGGGTGGATATATCTATCGAACGACAGATAGCGGTAGTACATGGCGTATCAGGAGGGTACTGAGTGATATCTGGCTTACCAATATATTTTTCATCAACCCGGATAGCGGTTGGGCAGGTGGTTATCAGGGAATATACCGTACAATCGATGGCGGACTGAGTTGGCATCGGACCGACTCGAGTGATGTGCAATATATTATCGATGATTTAGTTTTTGTGAATTCAATAACGGGCTGGTTTGTGACAGAACAACCCAGTCGTATATTCCGTACAGACGATGGAGGGATGTCGTGGGTCGAACAATCGCACCCACTTTCCATCTATAGTTACCCCAAATCCGTCTATTTCGAAACGGAATCTGAAGGGTGGGTCGCGGGGAGCGGATTCAATGGGAAGATTTTACATACAACAGACGGAGGCGCGCATTGGAATGCAATGGATATTCCGGCTGGGAATGATCTCCGTCATATTGAGGTCGACTCTAATGATAACATATGGGTAGTGGGCGATGGAGGAACGATCATGTCATCTGACCTGGGCCAGATCGTAAATATTGAGGATACGAATCATTCAGCCAATATTCATCATTATGAGCTCTTCAGTAATTATCCTAATCCCTTTAATCCATCAACAACGATTATATATTCACTGCCAGCTCCTGGATTCGTGACTGTAAAGATATTCGACGGTCTGGGTCGTGAGGTTACTACACTAGTCAATGAAACAAGACAAACGGGTCAATATAAGGAAACATGGAATAGTGCCGCTTTTCCAAGTGGAGTATACTTCTGTAGATTGCAAGCCGGAGATTACCATTATGTCATCAAGATGGTGCTTATGAAATAAGATTCCGACCATTGAACAAGTCAAAGCCCGGTCAATCAGATCGGACTTTTTTATGTCTATCCGTGTGACAAAAATGTCCTGTAACAAGTATGTAACAAAAAGCAGGCAGGTGAAAACAGAAAACTGTTGAAATTGAAACGGAGGAATGAATTCTTGAGGTGTTCAAATTTAGTGATTATTTGCAGAATAGTCAATCATTTGTGTGACGGTTACAATAGAGTAAAGCGGGAAAGTTGACTCTGGTGTGGGCAGGTGATGGGTTTTGGGTCGGGGGATTGGGTTGGACTGGTGAATGGTCGGGACCGGGAGAGGAATGCGAGAAACAAGAATGTAACAAAAAGTAGAGTTGAGGAGCTGGGATTGATTGTCTGGGAGGGTTAGAGTACCTTACGACCACGCTCGAGTTTGTTAAATAATTGACCGACCCTCATTTGGTGTGCCAAGATAAGGGTTCGTTTTATTGATGAGCTGGCCCTCTTCGATCATCAGAATCTTTCTTACCTGAGTAAGACCTTATCGGGATGAAATTCATTAACCGGGATATAATAACATCAACGCCGGCACTCTATCTTATTGTGGGCGGTCTCATCCTGAGACTTTGGAATATTCGCTGGAGTCTCCCTGAGATATACGAAGAAGCCTATCCATTAACCGTCTCCTGGAATTTCTGGAACTGGGGGAGTGCCGGGGTGGATTTAAACCCACATTTCTTCAACTATCCCGCGTTAGTCATCTACCTGAATTTTGGGGTTCAGGTTCTCCATTACCTCATCGGTCATTTCGTTGGCACGTATCCAACGCTCGTTTCCTTCGGGAATGCGTACACCCTTGATCCGTCCACGTTTGTGATACTAAGCAGACTCCTTTCTGTCCTCTTCGATGTGGGGGCGATGTATTTCACCTATCGATTAGGTGAAGCTATTGGAGGGAGAAGTGTAGGCGTCATTGCCGGGCTGTTGCTTGCAATAAATCCACTTCATATCAGGCAAGCTCATCTTATCAATGTTGACACACCGTTGACGTTTTTTTCCATTCTGGGAATATATCTCTTGTATCGTCTGATACAAGATCCAATGCCAAAGTGGTATACATATTTTGGCGTGACAGCCGGGTTGGCAATGGGGTCGAAATATACCGGGGTTATACTCCTCGTGGTTTTTCTCGTCGTGAATCTTGTGCGGTGGGTGGAGATACCAAAATCTACGAGGCGGATTGATTTATGGTTGATCGTCAGAACGTTCCTCTGGTCAGGTTTGATATTTTTTGTGGTGAATCCGTATAGTGTTCTGAATATCACCGAGTTCTTCGCAGACTTGACTTTTGAACAGTATCACGCAGCCTATGGGCACCTTGGTTTGGATCCTGCGCAATCAACTGTCGGGTTCTACCTCCTCAAAGTTATACCCGATTCGTTCGGTCTACCATTGATTGTCGTGCTCCTGGCTACAATTATCCAGTTAGTGCGAAAGAGAGATCGCAGAATATTATTCCTGCTACTCTTTCCTGCTGTTTACATCACCGTGATCAGTCTCTGGGAAATGAGAGCTGAGAGATATTTACTACCTGTCTTCCCGGCTTTGTATGTTGTTTGTTCTCTCGGTGTATCCAGTATTACGGATAGAATCGGCGGATTGATGATTTCACGGAATGCTCTCTCTTTCGCATCCGGGAGCATCAGACGATTGATTCTACCCGTGATCATCTTACTGTCCATCATAATACCGTTACAAAGAACATGGACATATCACCGCTCTTATGATAGTAAAGATACCAGAACAGTGGCGAAGGAAGTCATCTATCGAAATCTTCCGAAGACATCGGCCGTAGTCCTGGCGCCGATGGGGCTAAATCTCGGTTCAGATTATTCTGTTTTAAATTTACCGTTCAACCCGGTTCAGACAGAACGACTCTCCCCCTTTTATGATGCTCGATGGTATTCCGATTTTGACCTGGTGGTACTGAGCGATTACGATTATGCACGCTATGCCCGGGAGCCGGAAAGGTTTACCGAGATTCTTCGGTTCTATGAGGAGGTGCGGAATACCGGGAAGGTCGTGTCCGAAATTGTACCGGGGGAAAACCAAAATGGTCCTAGAATATGGATGATTGCGCTTCCAAGGCAAGAGGAAAGTACAGAGTACCCGACCGACCTGATCGTAAAGTTGAGTCGTGTTCAACACGATGAGACGATATTATCCTTTTTATATAACCTCAGTCAGGTACTGTATACGGAAAATCGATTGTTGAGGTGTCGGCAAGTGCTCAGGATCTGTTTCTCAATCGACACCACAAAATATGAGTATATCAATGATCTGGCCTGGACGTGTTTTAAAATGGGGGATTACTCTGGCGCGATTGAGGCTGCCGGCAATGCATTGAGTATGCAACCGAATCGCTCGGAGATGATCAGCCTGAAAGGGAGTATCCTTCTCAAACTAAACAGGTATGATGAAGCTGAACAATTTCTTATCAAGGCGGTATCCCTGAACGATCGATTACTCTCGGCATACCTCGACCTGAGTGATGTCTATGTGCGGTTGAACAAAACGGATATGGCGATCCAGATGCTTGTCAAGGTGCGAAGCCTGGTGACACCCGGCAGTGCGGAAGCACAATTTATTGAAAATAGAATCCTTGCGTTAACGAAGTTGAAGTAAAACGGGAAAGTTGACTCTGGAGTGAACGAGAGAGGGGTTTTAGGTGGGAGGGATGGAGAGGTTGAATTGAATGTAGGTGAGGGTTTGCTTATTATGCTTGCAGATACCCGGCTAGGGAGAGATCGAATGGAAAAACATGGTCATCTCGTCCAACGTCCTCAATCATACCTTTCCTTTTTCGCAGCAGCAATTCTCGTCCAAATACTCCTTCCCGGGTGTGAAATATTCGATGCCGGCAGTTCGGGTTCCGGTAATCCTGAATGGGGCCGAATCGTCGTCGGTAAGAGTATCGACAGCATCTCGCCCGGCATGACGACATCAGAGGTGAAGAATATTCTTGGTCCTCCGGATGCCGTGGGGCTAGGCGACTTTGCGGGATTCATATATGAATACGGGGAGGGAAGCGGAACAGTGGGACCCGTGGAAATCGCGATCCTCTTTGCCGAAGATTATGACGATCGGGTCGTCTCAATGGCCGTGATGAATCCTTATCGAGGTAAGACGACGCAGGGGATCGGAATCGGATCTTCTATTCGGAGGGTGCACTATGTCCTGGGTCAACCCGATACAACGCATGTCACCGTCTGGTGGGGTCGTTTGTTCCGGTCGGTAGCAGGAAGCGTTTACGGCTTGAATGACTCAGTAACGTTCGTAATTACTCCGGACCGTGAAGGGCGGCTGATGCAAATCTCCATGTTAGCCATGGGGTTCCAGGAGTAAGGGAGGAGTGAGATCGGCCGTTGTGCCGAGAGATCAAGGATAAGGATTATTCCCACATACACAAAACTATTGACACACCCCAAAAACATTGACAGAAATCGATCGAATAATTATGATTGATGAAGGAACGATGTAATCTAATTTATCGTCGGAGGGTACGATGTGTATCAATCGCCTGCGAATATGTTCATTCCATCAAATCGTCATACTTCTCGCTACAATTGTCGTATCAACGCTCAGTCTCTCTGATTCCCTCAAGGCACAAGAGAGAGTCCTTGTCCCGATTACGGCCCACGACAATGGCTCCGGTGTGGCGACGGATACTTTCGGTTTTCATCCCAACGCAACGTATTGCCCCGACGGTCAAATCGATTCGGATCTCGTCGAGGAGGAACTACCATTCGGTATCCCCGGGATTTTCGACTTCCGTTTCGTCGATCATCGAATCGGAGGCGCATGTATGGGCAGTGGTTTACGGATTCACATCCAGGAGGCATCAAAAATTGATACATTTAGAATGAGATTCTTTCCCAGCGATGCAGGATATCCGTTCGTATTTCGATGGCCGTCAGGGCTGGACACATCCTTCGATTTCCTTCGAATCGATGATGTGTCGGATGGATTAGGCACGATAGCCGATATGCTCACGGATACGATGCTAGTGGTCACAAACCCCATGCTCTTTAAACTCGACATTATCGGAGCCCTGAAACTCGTTCCTGTCGGTAACAATCCCGATATTATTCCGGATAAGTATTCCTTGCTTCAAAACTATCCCAATCCATTCAATCCAAGGACAACGATAGAATATCAACTGCCAGAAGGGGTTTGGGTTAGTTTACAACTGTTCAATTTGCTCGGAGAGGAAGTAAAGTCCCTGGTCAATGAGTATCAACCGGCAGGAGTGAAGTCTATTCGGCTCGAAGCCACAGATCTGCCGAGTGGTGTATATATGTATCGATTACAGGCAGGTTCATATACCGCCTCAAAGAAACTAGTTCTCATGAAGTAAGGACACCAGAATCTGATACTCACAAGGCTCGGTCACCTCGACTGGACTTTTTTATTTCACAGCAAGTAAAAACATTGCCTTTACATTGTCAGTAGACTACATTGCACCAGAACGTGAAAATCGGCGGCGGCGGCGATTTCATGAATGACCAACCATCCTGTAAACTCCATATTAACAGTTCCCTGATCCTCGCGCTATGGGTTTCCGTTCCCTTTCATCAGACTTTGAATGCCCAGGGTTGGCAATTCATCGGACCTGACTCCTCAAATTGGCAGAGTGGTCAAAGGATCACTGCCCGATTTCAATCGAGCACGGATTACGAGCTGGCTGCTATGACATGGAATGGGATAGCAACATATAGTTCGGCACAAAACGCGTGGCGTTATCTCAATTACCAGCCCCCACCAGGGAGTGCAATTGGATTTTGCATGATTTCGGGGATGTCGTTGATTATTCCCCCTCACTCAGATTCCATCGTCTATGCTTCAATCTGTGGATTATATCGGAGCACCAACCGGGGGCTGGTCAGGTTCGGGCATCGGGCTTTTGATTGTTCCTGTCGCCTTCCCCTGCGCGACAGGCATCGATTTCCTGATCAGCCCGTATTCCAGCGTCGGCCTGCAATTACGGCGTACGCTCTATTCGGAACCTGGGAACACGACATACTATGTCGTCCTGTATCGATTTTCGCCCTGAAAGACCTGGGTAGAGTCGCGTGACGTGAATAGCGATAGGGAGCAGATCTCGTGTCCATGACATCCATGCGGGTTAGCGCAGTCGTCCGAGGGCGCTCTTCATGCAGCATATTACTGTTTCTGATCCTATCCCTCGCTTCCGCGTCGTTCTCACCGACAACGAAAGCTCAGATCACCTGTACCGACACCACAAGACACTTCTTCCCGGTGGATATAGGAAATTCGTGGACATATCGTTTTGATTTTGACACGACCGAGACTGTCCAACGAACCATTCCGGACACCACAGTCATTTCTGGCATCACCTGGTTCACCTACCGGTATAATCCGCAATTCCAGGTGCTGATCAGGGAGGACAGTCTCGGGAGAATCTGGAAATATTTTCCCCCCGTCGATCGTGCGTGGATATGGTTCGATTTCACGCTCGACGACGGGGCTCTCTACTGGCTTCCCGCTGACTTCGGAGGACAGTATCTCGTATCGGTTCATAAGTGCATCCCGTGCTCTACGAACGTCGGGTCATTTAACAATTGCGTTCAATTCTATTTTAACGACCCGTTATTGGTCCATGAGGACATCATCTATACGTTCGTACCCGGGCTCGGCATCGTCCGGGAACAGCATGACGGATGGTACGGTTATGAGATAACATCAACGACGTTGACGGACGTAGTCTATGAACCGGGCGCCCCGGAATTATTCTCCCTCCTGCAAAACTATCCCAACCCATTCAATCCGACAACGTCCATTCGATACCTCGTGCCGTCCTCGGGAACCGTTGTCCTGAGAATCTTCGACATCCTCGGCCAGGAGGTGGCCACGCCGGTGAACGGGCGAAAGGAGGCGGGTGAACACGCTGTCATCTGGGAAGCCAGGGATGTCCCGACAGGGGTCTATTTCTATCGCCTGACTGCGGGTGGGTACACACAGACACGGACAATGATCCTGGTGAGGTGACGCTCTTGATGAGCAGACTTCTGAGCACTGTCCTCGTTGTTCTTGCCGCATCCTGCGGCGAGCCGTCTGAACGGTCGGTCGAGGGGAACATCCTGAGGTCGCAACGCCGACCCGCCATCGCGATGGAGTTCGACAAGACCCTTACGTACGTGGGTAGTCAGGAATTCGTCCTATACGACCGCGCGCGGGTCGATCAACACTTCTTTATCGAAGATGTCAACGGAGTGATCAAGAGGTTATACTGGATCCAGTTCGAAGGCTACCTCGAGAATAACGCTTACGTCTACAATTACTCGAAACTGCCCACGATCCGGATCGCCGGACACGAATTCCACAACAACTCGGGCTTCGCCCAGATCCCGGAGGAGATGCCGGAAGATGACTCGGACCAGGCCCACGCCACGGCATTTCTCTACGATCGCGGTTACCAGTTCGCGCGCGAGGGAATGTTCCAACGGATGATCTGGTTGTGGGATGAATCGGCGCGCAACGAACTGATGATCATCTACGTGGAGGACCTTGGCGAATACGGATACGTCGCAGCGGATTTTGAGGAAGGCGGAAAGGCATTTGACCGCAGGGATTCTATAACAACGGCGCTCCTGGACCGGGCCCTGGAAGGGATGAAGATCTCGGACGGTTGACAAATTCTCCGGAGTACCCGCAAAGTTCCTCGCTCCTGGATTTCCGGAAACATTCCCAGCCCTCCCCGTACGATAAGTAAGCAAGCGCGGCCGCTCCGATGTTGTCAAGGTGCGCAAATCCGGTCAGCTCGTACGCCGCGCTCGCGCCGAGGAGGACCAGCGACATGTACACGCAGACTTTCGTGCATTGAGCGTCGGCGATGATGGCCGGGGACTGCAGCGCGCCGCCGACGCGGGTCTTCGCACGGATCAGCCAGAGCATGACCGCGATCGATATCAGCGAGATGATCACGCCCGCGAACGTCGTTTCGGGCTTGTGGGCGGTGAGGATGTTGACGATGATCGTGAGGGACAGGCCGGCCGCGAGGGCGTAAAAGGAGTACCCGGTGATCCTGAGGGCCCGCTTTTCAAACGGGTCTCTCGGTCCGTCCGAATTCCCCCGGATACGGATCACCATGTGGGCGATGCCGAGTCCCGAAATGGCTTCGATGAAACTGTCGACACCGAAGCCGAACAGGGTCAAGCTGTCGTCGACCGCGCCGAAATACGTCGAGACAAGTCCTTCGACAATATTATAGACGATCGTGAAAAGGGCGAGCCGGTAGGCCCGTTTGTAGAGTTTCTCTTCGATTATTTTTTCTTGAAATTAAGCGAGAGGCTGTTTACGCAGTAACGCAGTCCGGTCGGCCGCGGGCCGTCGGGGAAAACGTGGCCGAGGTGTCCCTTGCAGTTCCGGCACACGATCTCGATCCTCCTCATCCCGTGACTGCCGTCCTCGATTTCCTCGATGCGGCTCCGGTCGATCGCATCGTAGAAACTCGGCCACCCGGAACCGGAATCGAACTTGGCGGAATGGGAGAACAACTCGCACCCGCATGCGGCGCACATGTAGATTCCCTTTTCCTTGTTGTGCAGCAGTCTTCCCGTAAACGCCGGTTCGGTCCCCTTCTCCCTGAGCACCCGGTACTGTTCGGGGCTCAGTTTATTTTTCCACTCGTCATCCTTCTGTTCCATCGTTCATTCCCGTTCTGAAAGAGAATTATGATAAGGCAATCGGCTTGAAACTGATCTTTTCGTCGAGTCGGAGTGTGTTGCTGATGACGAAATCGCCATGCTTCTGCTTGAGATGGTCCAGAATTTCGTCGAGCAGAAATTCAGGCGCGGACGCGCTCAGCGTGATGCCGAGCGTTCGGACCCCTTCGAGCCATTCATCCCGGATGTCGAGGTAACTCTCGATCAGGTACGACGTCCGGCCGGACAGTTCGGCCGTTTCCACCAGGCGTTTGGAATTAGAGCTGATCTCCGCGCCGACCACGAGGACGAGGTCGGAGAGCCTCGCCAGTTCCTTGATGGAGTCCTGCCGGTTCTGCGTGGCGTAGCAGATGTCGTCCTTCTTCTGTGTTTTCAGCCGGGGATATTTCTCCCTGATCCTGGCGATGATCCGGTCGACGTAGTCGACGGACAACGTCGTCTGGGTGAGGCAGGAGATTTTACCGCTCGTAATGTTCAACTTATCCACGTCCTCGATGCTCTCGACGACGTGCATCGGGACGTAGCTCATCGTCCCCTTCGCCTCCACGTGGTCGGTGTGGCAGATGTAAATGATCGAGTACCCTTCGCGGTAATCCCGGATCGCCTCCTTGTGGACCTTCGACACGAGGGGGCAGACCGCGTCGAAGACCCTCAGGCCCATCGCCTCCGCCTCACCCTTCAGGCCCTTGGGCGATCCGTGCGCGCTCAGGACGACGTCGCTGTTGAGGGGGATATCGTGGAGGTCCTCCACGAACACCACGCCCCGTTTTTCGAAGTACCGGACCACGTGGTTGTTGTGGACGATCTTGTTCCTGACGTAGATGCGCGCCCCCTCGCCGCGGAGCTGGAGAAGGTTTTCGACGGCCTCGACGGCGTAGTCCACACCCGCGCAAAAACCCCTGAATTTTCCGAGAATGACTTCCTGGAGCATGTCCGATCTACAACGGATGTTCAAACGAGAGATAGAAAAAGAGCGACGCTTCCGGCGCGTCTCCGGAGGTGAATGTCACCGGCACGCCGAAACCGGGAACGATCTGCAGCGATCCGAGATCGGTGGCACACCTGACTGCCGGGTTTACGATAAACTCTGTTCGGTTCTCCACCTCGCCCGAGGCTCCGAAATCCCCCACATGGATCACCAGGCCTTCGACGTGAACATTCATCCTCGCGCTGGCGAGCCAGATCACGCTCCCTCCGCCGGATAATGCGGACAGCGTGCGGGAAACCTCGGAGCCACTCGCGTCCTTCCCGTGGACATCCGGCAGTATGGTGAAGCCTGCGTTGAAATGAGCAACGAATGCCTGCGAGAGCCGTGTGCTCACCGGTAGGTTCACCTGGGCGCCGAACACGCCGGAACCCTGACCGCGGGACTCGTCGCCCGTCGGGAGAATGAGAGACAAACGGGGAGCGATCGCCACCGCGTCACCCGCTCCGGTGAGCTGGTAGCGGTAGTTCACGAGAATGTCTCCGAAACCACCGGCGGCGCCTCCACCCCGGTCGACATAAGGCATCGTGAAACCAAATTGGTGTATCTGTCCGGCGATCGGCCACTCTTCTGTCAGAGTATAGACGAACCCGTGCGACGATCCGGGCCCCTCGTGCACGAAGTTCGAGATGTGCTGGATGATCCCCGGCTCCTGGTTGTACGCCTCTTCGATGAGGAAGGAATTATCCTCGATGATGGACTCGCCGGGATTCGCATCCTGAGACCGCACGGGTTCGGGACAGGCCAGAAGAACCAGCGCGGGGATTGCGACGCCCCGGAACCAGCCGGCATATCGGCGTCTGTTTTCGATGATGGACATGAACGCGATGGTAAATGATGCATCAATATACTGCTCTTCCCGGATTGATGCCATTCCGGCCGCGGTGAGGGGAGTCGTCCGACGGGGATTGCGAATACAGGAGTACTTCGCTATTATTCCGGATGGAAAAAATGATGCCGATTTCGATCCGATGATATCGGGAGACGCGCTTTCTGCACACCCTGACGTCCGGCTTCTCTTTGCAGCCCGGACGGTCCGGCTCTTCGCCTACGGTTTCCTGTCGGTCATCCTCGCGCTCTACCTCGCGAGCGTCGGGCTGGACGAAAGAGAGATCGGCCTGCTCTTCACGTTTACCCTTCTCGGCGACGCCGTCGTCTCGCTCTGGATGACGACCTCCGCCGACCGGATCAGCAGGAGGAAGATGCTGCTCCTGGGGGCCGCGTTGATGACGGCAGCGGGCCTGGTCTTCGCGCTCACGAGCAACATCGTTCTCCTGGGGGCGGCGGCCATCATCGGTGTCATCAGCCCGAGCGGCAAGGAGATCGGCCCGTTCCTCTCGATCGAGCAGGCGGCGCTCTCCCAGCTGACCCCGGGCCACCGTCGCACGACGGTGTTCGGATGGTACAACCTGGCAGGGTCCGCCGGGACGGCGATCGGCGCGCTCGCCGCCGGGGGAGTGTCGGCGGTCCTCTCGGGGTTTCATCTATCCTCCGACACCGTCTATCGTGTCCTGGTCTTCGCCTACGGCGGGTGCGGCCTGTTGCTTGCCGTTTTTTTCATGGGGCTTTCTCCGGCGGTGGAGGCCCGGCCGGCACAACCGGGGCCGCCCCGAGGCCTCTTCTTCGGCCTGCATCGATCGCGAAGGGTGGTGATGAAGATGAGCGCACTCTACGGGCTGGACGCATTCGGCGGGGGATTCATCGTCCAGAGCCTGATCGCGTATTGGTTTTACATCCGCTTCGGTACGGGGGTGGAAACACTGGGCGGAATATTTTTCGGGGCGAATCTCATCGCGGCGGTTTCGGCGCTCTTCGCCGCCCGGATCGCCCGGAAGATCGGTCTCGTCAATACGATGGTGGTCACCCATCTTCCATCGAACGTGTTGCTCATCCTGGTGCCCCTCATGCCGACACTTCCCCTTGCGGCGGGTGTGCTGCTTCTCCGGTTCACCATATCGCAGATGGACGTGCCGACCAGGCAGTCCTACACCATGGCGGTGGTGGACGAGGACGAACGTTCCGCGGCATCGGGAGTGACGACCATCGCCCGGTCGGTGGGAGCAAGCCTTTCCCCGGCCCTGGCGGGGCTTCTGATGGCGTCCCCGGCGCTCCTGGGCTTCCCGTTCTTCATCGCGGGAGGAGTGAAAATCGTCTACGACCTCCTGCTCTATAACGGCTTCAGGAAATTGAAGCCTGCCGAGGAGCTCGACGGGCCCTGATTTTCAACCAGAACCGTTGAAAATCGCCCGTCGGGGCCCGACACATCTCACAACGCCGGTTGACACTCACCCACCAAGGGCGTATATTCATCCGGAATTCTCCCGCCGGAACCACAGGCCGGGAGGGGGCGCAGAGTCTTCCATCAGGGGCCTCGCCGAATGCCCGTTCTTCGTGTCAATAACTCACGAAACGGAAACATTTGGAAGGGAATCTCATGAAGCTCTCGATCGCTTTACTGACCGCCATCCTCTGTCTGTCAGCGCTCACCACCGCAGTGTCGCAGGTCACCAACCTCACCGTCAACGGCTCGACCACGAATTTCACGATGGCCTCGGGCGACGTCATCGACTGGAGTTTTAACATCCCCGTCGGAGCGACCGCCGAGTGCATGATCTGGCTCGACATCAACCTGAATCACGCGATCGACCCGGGGACGGACAGGGGCCTGCTCTCCTTCACGCAGCGCGACGGAGATACCATCGGAAATAACGGTCCGCCCGATATGGACGGTGTGGCGGACGGGGACGTCAGTCTCACTCTCGGCATCGGATTTGCGCCTGGAAACTACATCATGCAATTCACACACAACGGCGTCGGCCAATCCGTTTGGGGGGTCATGAACCCGCTTGCCTCCCCTGCATTTTCGGTTTCGGGGACAGTCTCGGGCCCCGTCGGCGCCGATCTCTCGTATATCGTCATCGAGGCCACCCGGGAGGGGAATGCCGGCGTGCCCTTCTGGCACGGCCTGACCGATTCCCTTGGAGATTATACAATAGAGATGGGCCCGGATACCGCCGGGAACCCCTGGAGTATCGTGATCAACAATGTTCCACCTCCGTACACGGTGACACGCCGGGACACGCAGGTCACCATTGACGGCCATCTCACGGGGATCGATTTCGTACTATGGGAAGCCGCGGCACAGGTGGTCGGCCGCCTCATCGACGACGCGGGCGATACGCTGGAATACGCGTCCGTGTATGTCTCGAGGATTGATTCGATGGGGGGCGGCGTGGGCTACGGGACCCAGACAGACGCATCGGGCAGATTCTGGATCGGGATTCCGCTCAGCGATCTGACAGGGAGGCCGTGGAGGATCGCCCAACCGTTCCAGGGCGGGCAGATCACGACCCACATGCTGGCATCGGGGCTGTTGCCGGTGCTCGGCGACGGCGACAGCGTGGTGCACGACCTGATTGCGTACACCGTCAATTCCTCGATCCAGGGTTTCGTGCAGCTCGACGGGGCGGCGCCGGGATTTTCGATCGACCTCTTCGCCTCCAACCAGGACTCGGGCGAGTCGTTCATCGCCACCGATCCCGTCACGGGGAGTTTTTCGATTCCCGTAAGCGACAAGATTTACGACTATGATTTATGGCCGATGAACTTTTTCGGACCGTATATGTGGTCGCTCGTCTCGGCGCGTCCCGGTGATGTGGGCGTCATCTACAACCTCACGACCGTCGGCGTCGACGACGGGGAACTGACTCTCCCCCAGGCATATTCCCTGGGGCAGAATTACCCGAATCCGTTCAATCCCCTCACCACGATCCCGTACTCGGTGCCTGAGCGCTCCGAAATCCTCCTGACAGTGTACGACATGCTGGGTCGGGAGGTGGCGACGCTGGTGAATGAGGTCCAGGAGCCTGGGATGAAAACGGTCACGTTCGACGCGGGCCCGCTACCGAGCGGGGTGTACGCGTACAGGATCGTCTCGAAAACTTTTACGGATGTAAAGAAAATGCTGGTTATGAAATAACAGCGAACTGAAACAGGCGGTCCGTAAGAGCCCCGGCCGAAATTGACCGGGGCTTTTTTATGGAACGTTGATAATCTATTAATCCGTCGGTATATTATAGCACGCATCCGGTTCTACAGGGTTTCCGGAGAGGAGGTCGCGATGAAAGTCCATTCTCGTTGCACCGCAAGTATGGCTGGATTGAATACCCGCCGGGATATCGGTTTGACGGCGATTTGCTGCCTGCTGCTGCTGTCCTGCGCCTCGAAAACTGACAGGGCTCCCCAGATTACCCTTCTCGATTTTCGCACACAAAATGTCGAGAGGTTGCACTCGGGGATAGAGCATCTGGTCGGAGACGACAGCGCGGGGGTGGCGGCGATGGAGTATGTCCGGATCTACGAGGATGACCTGGTAAAATACTACCCGGTAAAGAGCAATCCGATCGCACCTGATGAGCCTCCAGGAATCTATGATGGGTTTTGCAGGGGTTATAGGGAGAATATTGCGACCAAATCCGTGGAATTAAATTCCATCAATCCCGATCCTCAGACGCGCCGGTTCCTGGATTATCTCAAAGGGCGACGAATGGGGGCGATGATCGACCTCCGGAAATATCACGAAGAGTATCTTTCAACAGGTAGTACTTCGGCGGTGAAGATGGGGATTGTGAACGCCTATGTCGCCACGACGGCCATGCCCTCTCCAAACGAAATGAAAAACATCGTCGACATGGTCGAACCGCTTCTCACGGAACTCACAAAGAAATAATCTGGACGACATCAAGCCCGCGATGATCGAGGAGGCGGTGATAACTGCGCAGGGTCGGTTCACCATCGAGAACCGCGATGCCAACACGTCGCGCGTAAAAAAATCCGGGTGGTTTCTACGATCGAATATTATCTTTCCGACTGATCCGGTGCACCGTCCTACCGGATGAACGCCAGTTTCCTTGTCTGGACGAACGATTCCGCCGTCATCCTGCAGTAGTATATCCCGCTCGGCAGTCCGGCGGCATCGAAGACCACACTTTTAACTCCCGGGCCCTGGTTCCCGTCCACGAGTATTCTCACCGCCTGCCCGAACACGTTGAAGACTGCGATGGTGACATGACTGCCCACCGGGAGACTGTACCCGATTAGCGTTGCCGGATTGAAAGGATTCGGGTAATTCTGCGCGAGGGCGAACCGGCCCGGGATCGGAACGGGCGCATCGGCCGACGTGATCTCGTCGGTGGTGAAGACGATGTCAGGACCGGTCCGTATCCCGTTGCCATTTTCCGCGACGATCCGGCAGTGGTACGATGTTCCCGGCGAGAGCCCGCCCGCCGACTGCGTCACCGTGACGACGCCGGTACCGTTTCCCGCCGATTGCGCAGAAGTGGAATTCCCGTAGGCTGTCGTCGTGCCGTACTCGAACCAGTACGTCGTTTCGATGCCGTTCGGGTTGAGGCTTCCGGATAACGTCGCCCCGGTCTGCGAGACGGGGCCGGCGTCCCCCGTGATGACCGATGGGGGAGCACCGGTGGACGGGGCGGGGCCCGTAACGATCAGCAGGGATGTAATCCGGCTGTCGTTCAACGAGTAGGTGGTTTGCGCGGTCATGTCGACATCCACCACGAGCCCGCCGAACGGATCGGTCATCCTCGCCGCGCCGCTGAAATACCCGGAAAGGTCGTCCCAGCTGAAGTTCATGGAATACCCGGAGTATCCCGACTGGAACGACACGACGAACGTGTCGACCTGGGTATCCCCCTGATAAACATGATAGTCGGCGATGAGGCCCTGTCCCAGGCAGGCCGGTCCGCCGGATCCGACCGACCGGGCATCGAAAATTCCGTACGGAGGAACGGGAGGCAGTTCGACTTCCCCGAGGTAATCGTCGATGCAGGAGGTGGCATCCGGGGCGACTCCCAGCCAGATCAGTTTGTGCTTCAGGTCGTAGTCCCCAACGTCGAAACTGAAGAGCGTCTCTCCCGGAATGCCCTCGATAATCGTCATGAACGTGTTGTCCGTTCCGTACGTCGTGCCGAGGGAGTTCCGGGCCACGATCCTGTAATGGTAGGTCGTCCGGGGATACAAGCCGGTGAGATCCGCGGAGACATGAACATACGCGTTACCGTCGCCGATGGATTGAGCTGGCGTCAAGTCTCCGTAGGCATCCGTCATCCCCCACTCGAACCACGCCGACGCCGTATCGCCGCCGGGTATCGCCGAGCCGGCGAGCCGAGTTGAGGATTGCGTTGTAAACTCTGCGGTATACGTAATTGCGTATGGCGCCGATGGTGTCGGGGGCGTCGGTGTGCCGCTGATTATGTAGAGTGGACCGACGAGGGAACCGTTCAGCACGAAGGAGTTCCGTGATTTCATGTCGATATTGATGAGGCTCCCGTCCGTCACGTCCCGCAGCGTGATGCTCCCCGCGTACCATGCGCTCAATTCGGGCCATGAAATCGTCATGGGGTACCCGTCGTTGCCCGGCTGGAGGGTGATCTTGAAGAGATCCCCGTGATCGGGACCGAGATACTGGCGGAAATCGTTGAACAACCCCGTCCCGAAGCAGGTGCTGAATTGCTGTGTTTCGACGAACCTCGCATCGAAGATTCCGCCGGGAGGAGCGGGGGGCAGTTCCTGTTCTCCGAGATCCGCATCGATGCAATACGTCGCGGATTCATGGACGCCCAGCCAGAGGATCCTCGACCGGGCGCCGTTGTCCGTCACCTCGAGGGGGAAGAGCCGCTCGCCGGGAGTGCCGGCCGGAATGGTCGTAAAGGAACGGTCTGTCCCGTACGTCGTACCGGCGGAATTTTGAGCCACCACCCTGTAGTGATGACCGGTCTGAGGGACGAGGCCGGAGATGGTTTGCGAAAATTCCGAGGACTGGCTCCCGCTGCCGACGGATTGAGCCGGGGTCGAGTATCCGTACGCATCCGTCGTTCCCCATTCAAACCAGCACTCCGTCCCGGTTCCGTTCGGATTGACGATCGACGACAGCATGGCGGACGTCTGATCGTATGAAAAAGTAGGCTCCGTCGCGGCCGAGGGGGAGAGGGGGGCCGGGGGCGGCGGCGTCCCGACGGTGAGTATAAGCGCGCTGAAGAGGGAGTTCGTCACGACGAGGCTGGTCTGGGATTTCATGTCCACGTTAATGTACGCTCCTCCAATGATATCCGTCAGCGTGATCGTCTTGGCGGAAAAGGAACCCAGGTCGCTCCAGCTCAGCGTGAAGGGGAATCCCCCGTAGCCGGCCTGGAGTTCGAGCTTGTAAACATCGTCGCCCGGCCGATAATCGCGTTTCATCCCCAGTCCGAGACAGATGGATCCCTGCCGGCTCTCGACCCATCTCACATCGAAGTAACCCGACGGGGGTTTCGGCGGGAGTTCGCTCTCTCCGAGCGCCGGATCCATGCAGTAACTGGCCCCGGAATCCTGGCCGAACCAGAGCGTATCGGAATGCCCTCCGTTATCGGCGACGCGGATCGGTATCGTGAAGGTCTGGGAGGAGAGGTGAGAGGATGCTAACCCGAGCAACAGCAGAACGGCGACCGCATGGATTTTGCGCATGGCGGTTTCCCCCATGATGTGATGCGAATACAGACAGAGATCACCCGAAACCTACGGCAAAGGGATATGAAAGTCAACTCCCCTAAAATGTACGGAATTCAGGGCTCATCGCGGTCAGGAGGGATGTGAGGGTGCGCTTCCCGCGACCTTAAACAGTCCCGCAAGTGTCAGGAATACTGCGAGACCGATCAACGCGAGCGAGGCGATCGCGTTGATGAGCGCGATGTCCACCCCTTCCGTCCTCCCGAGATTGGAGATCGTCAACCCCCCCAGCGACCATAACGTAATCACGAGCACGAAGAGCATCGGCAGGAGCGTAAACCATATCCGCTTGCGCGATTTGTACAGCCAGACGCTTATTGAAAGGAGGGTAAGCGCGGCGAGGAGCTGGTTGGCGCTCCCGAAGAGTGTCCAGAAGTTCACCCACGAACCTTCCGGCGCGGTCGATATAAAATAAACGGGGAGGGCGACGGTCAGGAGCGTGGCCGCGACCGATCCGGCGAATCCCTTCCAGCTGAACAACTCCTGAATAATGTACCTCCCGAGCCGCGTACAGACGTCGAGCGTGTCGAACACGAACGTCGAGAACGCCATCGCGCCGAATGTTATCGCGAATGGGAGGTTTTCCCTCCCGATCAGGATGGTGAGAAAATTGCCGATCCCGTTTCCGTAGATCGTGCCCGGTTTCAATCCCCTGATGCTCTCGGGCGTGGCGATCATGACCGTTACCAATGCAATAAGCGCGACGAATCCTTCCGCGAGCATCCCCCCGTACCCCACCGGCTGCATATGCGACTCGCGGTCGATCTGTTTCGACGTCGTGCCGGAGCAGACGAGGCCGTGGAATCCGGAGCAGGCGCCGCAGGCGATCGTCACGAAAAGAAACGGGAACATCGAACCGGTGATGCCGCCGGCGTCCCACGATTTGACGGCGGGCGCCTGGATCTCGTACCCCCCGAAGAAAACGCCGATGACGCCGAGCGCGAGGGCGAAGAACAGCACGAACCCGCCCAGGTACCCGCGGGGCTGGAGGAGGAGCCAGACGGGCGCCATCGACCCGACCGCGCAATACGCGAGGATCAGCAGTCCCCAGGTCCTGGCGTCGAGAATGAATAGTGTCGACATCTGCGTGCCGAGCCAGACGACGACGAACGTCGCCGGAACGAAAATGACCGACAAGAGCCAGAGCGGAGGATTGAGGAACCGCTGGACCAGGCCCATGACGACGGCGAGCGCCAGGTACATCACCGCCGCCGCGGCCACCGCTCCGCCCGGATCGAAGCTCACCGCCGCGCCTTCGAGTTCCTCGATGCGGCTGACGAAGCTCCCCG
>DATDQD010000275.1:0-8169 GCA_035292425.1 Bacteroidota bacterium | reverse complement strand
GGTGTCCATAGACCTGCATGGTACAATACCGGCCATGTTCGAGGTCACGAAACGTGCCGCCTTCAGTGCCGCCCATTTTCTGCGCGGTTACGACGGACCGTGCGCCCGGCTCCACGGTCACAACTGGACCGTCGAGGTGGTCCTGCGGGCCGAGAAGGTCGACTCCATGGGGATGGTGGTCGACTTCATGGATCTCGGGAAGGTCCTTTCCGACCTCCTCGAGGTCGTCGACCACCGGAACCTGAACGAGATGTCCCCCTTCACCGAGGTCAACCCGACCTCGGAGAACCTCGCGGCCTGGTTCCACCAGGAGCTGACCCGGCGACTCGCGTCGTACGGCGTCAAGCCGCACCTCGTCCGGATCTGGGAGCTCCCCGACTGTTCGGCGGCCTACTGGCGGGAGTGATCCGCCCGCGCGCCGATCCGGATCCGTCGCCGTGATCGTCCCGACCGTCATGCGAATCAACGAGATCTTCCACAGCATCCAGGGCGAATCGAGCCTCGCCGGGATGCCGTGCGTTTTCGTGCGGCTGACGTACTGCAACATCCGCTGCAGCTACTGCGACACCGAATACGCCTTCTACGAGGGAAAGCCGATGACGCTCGATGAGATCGTCGCCGCGGTGGAGGCGTTCGATTGCAGGCGGGTCGAGATCACCGGCGGCGAGCCGCTTTTCCAGCCCGAAGTGCACGCCCTGATGAAACGGCTCTGCGACGCTGGATATGAACTGCTCCTCGAAACGGGGGGGAGCCTCGACATATCCACGGTCGATCCGCGGGTGCGGCGGATCGTGGACTTCAAGTGCCCCTCGAGCGGAATGGAAAAGAAAAACCACTGGAAGAACGCCGGATATCTGACGGAACGGGACGAGGTGAAATTCGTCATCGGGGACCGTGAGGACTACGAGTGGTCGAAACGGAAAATTGCGGAATACGGAATCGCCGGCAGGAGCCCCATCCTGATGTCGGTCGTATTCGGCCAGCTCGAGCCGGTCGTGCTCTCGGAATGGATCCTTGAGGACAGCCTGGATGTGAGATTCCAGCTTCAGATGCACAAGTATATCTGGCGCCCGGAAAAGCGGGGAGTATGAACGCCCCCGGTCTTGCCGTCGTGCTGGTCAGCGGCGGGATGGACAGCCTCGTCTGCGCCGCGATCGCCGCGCAGACCCATGCCCTCGCCTTCCTTCACGTGAACTACGGCCAGAGGACGGAGAAGAAGGAGCTTTCCTGCTTCCACGCCATCGCCGACCATTACGGCGTGTCCAGGAGGCTGGTCTTGGACGCCGGGCACCTGGCGGCCATCGGCGGGTCGAGCCTCACGGATGAGTCCATCGAGGTGGAGAAGGCCGATCTCGATCGGAAGGGGGTCCCTTCCTCGTACGTCCCCTTCAGGAACGCAAACATTCTCTCGATGGCCGTCAGTTGGGCGGAAGTGACGGGCGCCCGGGAGATCTTCATCGGCGCGGTCGAGGAGGATTCCTCAGGGTACCCCGATTGCCGGCGCGAATTTTACGATGCCTTTAACAAAGTGGTTGCCTTCGGGACAAGGCCCGGATCCGGTATCGAAATCGTCACCCCGGTGATCGGAATGACGAAATCAGAGATCGTGAAGACGGGGATCGGGCTGGGGGCGCCGTTCGACCTGACCTG
Organism: Bacteroidota bacterium; assembly: GCA_035292425.1. Lineage (GTDB taxonomy): Bacteria > Bacteroidota > Ignavibacteria > UBA10030 > SZUA-254 > SZUA-254. The sequence goes on along the minus strand of DATDQD010000275.1, from coordinate 6,519 downwards.
GTCTTGCTATCAGAACGAAGACCGCGCCTGCGGGGTCTGCGACAGTTGCGCGCTGCGGCTGAGGGGATTTCAATTGGCCGGGGTGGACGATCCCCTGCCATATCGGTCACCTCCCGTTATTCCATCCAGGTGACGACCTGGTAGCCCCCCGTCCAGGGGTAGAAGGGCGGCGCGTCAATGTAAAACCGGTCATCGTACCGATAATTCTTCAAGAACCCCGATGTAATCGTCGGAATGCCGCCGACTGAGGAAAAAATGCCGACCGGTCGGCGTTGATACTGGACGAGCCCTCCGAGCAGGTTGATCTTGCCGGCGACGGGCCGCGAGTTGTGGTTCTGGGCGGTCAGACCGCCCTTGTGGCAGAAAATCGCCGCCTGAATCGTGACGCTGCTGTTGTTGGCCGCGTTGTCGGTGATGATCACGTCGTTTTCCGCGATCAACCCCAGGATATTCGAGCTCGCCCCAGTCCGGGGATCATGGGTGTATCTGATGTCGTCGTCGATGTAAATATTCCCGGCGCTTGAAACTCCCCCCTGCTTGGCGAGGAGCGTGACCCTTCCGTCGAGGACCCCCTGGACGTGGATGTTCCCGGCATTCAGCATGATCGTTCCATTCGCGGTGAAGTCGGACAGGGCCGTGACGGTCGGCGGGTCGCCGACCGCGGTTTTCCATTCGACGTTGTTGTTGACGAAATTCAGCCAGAGATCACCGGTGGCAAAGACCCGGCCCCCGTCGATTGCCCCCTGTTCGGTGGGGTCGAGATTGAGGGGGAGATCGATGCTTACGCCTTTCACGAAACCACCCTCGAATATCGCCAATGAGGGATCAGGATTCGTTCCATTCTTCGCGGAAGCCTTTCCCTTGAATACCGGTGTTCCCGAAATCTTCATCTGGTCCTGCGTATGGAATGGCCCCCAGACCGTATCGCCGGTGATCCAGGTTATTGCGCCCTCGACCTTGGAATAATAGGCATAGCGCGAGAAGGAGGTTCCCTGGAGGATGACGAGGACGGTGTCCCGGGAGTCTTCCAACCCGCCGACGGACAGAATCCTGATTTTGTTCGTATCGTAATCGGTGACGGAGACGTTGTACCGGCCGCCATTCACACTCACTTCCGAATACCCCTCCCGCCATTCAGGTGTCAGGTAAATCTGGGTCGCCGCGGCGTTCGCGCCGCTCACGGCCAGGTTGTGGCTCTGGATCTGCATCGAGTAGTTCAGAAAATTCTCCACCGACCTGTTGCCCAGGCTGTGGACGTTGGGGAGTATCACGCCGAGCATGACTACCAGCGCGAAAACGAGCATGATGGAATATTTTCCCATGGATGTGGTCCTCTTCTATCTGCCTGTCAGGTTTCTGGACCTGAGGCGCAGTTGTCTCCACGCCGCGAATGAATAGGTCGTGTCGTAGGGGGCGGTGCTTTCGAGCCGGATGTCGATTTCGATCTGGTGAACCGCGGAGGGGCTGGCGACGGGCCTCGCGATCGAATTATTATTGACGTCGAAATAGTGGACGTCGAAGAGGGTCAGGCCGATGTTCATGGGCATGGGCCCGGATCCGTTCACCTTGCGGTACAGGATGCGGTCGCGCGGGTTGCGCGTGACGGCCAGGTCGGCGACCGCGCCCAGGTAGTAGCTCAGGGTGTCCACGTTCCCGTCGTTATCGACGTCGGTCTGGAATGATATCGATGCGGCCCCCGCCTGGAGGAGTGCTTTCGACGGGTCGGCTATTTTCATCTGATCCCTGCAGTAACCGAGGCGGCGGAAATCCTCTTCAATCGTCTGGACGAGAGTCACGAGTTCTTCCTGTACCACCAGGTCGTTCCCGGTGGTGAATAAGGTCTCGTTCATCCGCGCGTTCGAATGGCTGATAATCATAAGGAGGAACCCCGCGATGAGCGCGGAACCCAGGATGTCGAGAAGGGTGATGTTACCCATGGGATCGCCTCTTCACTGAAAACGGAAATAGGTGAACACGAGCTCCTGCCGGACCGTTTCTTTCATGGTCGGCGAGGTCACCGTCACGCTGATCTTCTTGAACAGCGTTCTCGATGAAGAAGTCAATTCCGGCGTCGTCGGCTGGACATAGGTGACCACCGCCGAGGTCAGGAACACGACCTTGTTGAGTGCTCCGCCGACATCCACCGTGTCGTAGCGGGTGAAGCCGTCGTAATCGTCGAAATCGTCCGGGGTATGCGCTGTCTCACCAGACTCGGGGCCGAGCGCTCCGGGCGACGTCAGGCCCGAGGGATCCACGATGAGGCTGTCGATCGAGACCTCGTCGAACGCCCTCCCCGTCGCATCCTCGATGACGGATGCGGCAATCGAAGTCGCGATCACCGCGTGCTTCGAGCTGCGCATGACTTCGTCGTTGGCTTCAAATCCCCTGTTCATAGAAATCGTCGCGATGCCCAGGAGCAGTATCGCTCCGATTCCCAGAAATATCTGGGTCATGGTTTGTTCTCCTGCTGAATATATGGAGATTAATTCGCGGCGTCGAGGGCGGCGTGATACGGATCAACGCGTTTCCCGGGTCTGCCTCACGTTATACCTTACATTCCTGGCGATCGGGTCAGTTTTATCGGGAAAATGTTGAATCTGGCCTGGTATCGGGGGCGCCATTTTCGGCTGTGACCTGCCCGGAGGCGCTGATCCGGGTCCTGTCTCCGTGATTTACCTCATCGGTCCCCTGAAAACAGCGTCCGGGATGTGCGTCTCAACACGGGCGCGTTGAATATTCAATACGGGTTTGTGAAGTTTGTAGCGTGATGAACCGACAAGATAATATCCCGGGTACGGAACCGGGAACGTGGGACGGCAGGGCAAGTCGGAAAAATATACCGGGGGTGAGGAATTATTTTCCGGTCGAAATTGTGGTGCCGGGAATGAGCCGGCAGAAAATCGTGAAAAACGGCGGAATAATGGCGAATTCAGATGTAAATCACACGATTCCAGGAATTGGCACAGCTCTTGCGGTATTATGCATAGAATTTAAAGTAATAAAATCAACATCTAACTAACTAACATCAACACAACCCGATAGGAGATTTACAATGGGTCAACAGCAGCTGTTACTGATCATCCTTGGCGTTATCATAGTTGGTATCGCCATTGCGGTCGGTATCTCGATGTTCAGCTCTGGCACCGTCCAGGCGAACAAAGATGCCATCATCAACGATCTGAATAACCTGGCCGCCAACGGCTACCAGTACCGCATTCGCCCCACCACGATGGGCGGCGGCGGCGGCGGATACACGGGTTATACCATCCCGACCAAACTCGCGTCCAACGAGAACGCCGCGTATGTCGTCGGTTCGGTCTCTGCGACTTCGATGACCTTCACCGGTACGTCGAGCCAGGGTTACGGAACCGTCGTCGCAGTCCTCGACAGCACGGGTAAGCTCGGAACCTTCAGCGGCACACTGTACACGCAGTAAACCGCGGGAAGGACCCAACGTATGCATTGCCAGTAGCATGGAGGGTCACACCCCATGTTATTGGCAATGCGCGTTTTAAGACACGGACAAAGGATCAGGATTCCATAAAAGAGAACAACCATGGGAACTCAGCAAATACTGCTTGTCATACTCGGCATCATCGTGGTGGGTATAGCGATTGCTGTGGGCATAGCAATGTTTGGCTCGAGTATGGCCGATTCCAACAAGACCGCCATCATCAACGATCTCATGAATATGAGCCAGTACGCGTACCGGCATAAACTGACACCCATTCCTTTCGGCGGTGGGGGAAGGGTCTACACGGGCTTCATCATCCCGCAAAAGCTCAGTGACAACGAGAATGCGACATACGTGGCGACCCCGTCGGGACAATCATGCACCTTTGTTGCAACGTCGAAGCTGGGTTTCGGGACGGTATCGTCCGTTCTGGACAGCACGGGCCAGCTCGGGGCGTTCACCTATGTCGGGACTTGGTAATCTCCGGGAGTCAGGCCCACCTATCACCGGGCACCCGTGAGGCGTTGCGCCGCAGGACGCCCGGAAAAAGTGCCCCAACTCACACGGCAATTGAATTTGATTTCTGATCGGGCTATTTTCTCACAGCAAGTACGAAATACACAGCGTTTAAAGAGGGTTAAAGCACAAAAGGAGCCTGTCTATGCCTGAGTTCAGAGTCGAGGGTCTCTCCCAGGGAGGGAAACCGGTCCAGGGTATCATCGAGGCCGAAAACTTCAGGGTCGCCAAGCAGAAGTCCCAGCTCATGGCGATGCAGAGGAAGTTCAAGCTCCTGCGGGTCCTCCCGCGGGTGACGTTCGTCTATCGCGTCCAGCGCGGCAACGAGAAGCCGATACCCGGAGAACAGAAGGCATTCACAAAAGAGGAGGTCCAGGACGCCCTCTCGAAGATGGGCTTCCGCGTCCTGAACATCAAGAAGAAACTCGTCGATCTCAAGATGAAACCCCCGACGACCGAGATCGTCACGTTCGTCCGGGTGAGCGCCGATTTGATCCGGCAGAAATTGCCGTACAACGAGATTCTTCAATTGATGGTCAACGATATCGAGAACAAGACCCTGAGGGACGGCATCCGCGAGATCAACAACGAGCTGAAGCAGGGCAAAGATTCAGAGAAGGTCTTCATCAAACAGGAAGGCGTGCTCGGCCGCTTTACGGCCCACATGCTCGGCCTCGCCTCCAAGAGCGGCAACATGGCCGAGATCTATGACAGCACGGCGAAGTTCCTCGAGCGCCAGGCCGAATTCAAAAAGAACCTCAAGAGCGCCCTCATCATGCCGATCGTGACGCTGATCGCCCTGTTCGGCGCCTGCGTCTATTATGTGGGGTTCATTTTTCCCGGCATGGCCGAAATCTTCGTCCGCCTCAAGGTGGACATGAAACAGTTTCCGATGACGTACGCGACGCTCCAGCTGAGCGCGTTCCTGCAGGACAATTTCGTGATCCTGTTGATACTGTGCATCGTCCCGATCGTCATCGCCGCCCGGTTCTTCACCACCGAGAGGGGCCGCTTTGTCCTCGACAAGTACATGTGGAAGATCCCGGTCATCGGTTCGCTGATGCACAAGACCTCCATCGAAATTTTCTGCCGCGTGTTCTACGCGCTCTACAGCGGCGCCGGCGAAAACATCGACGTCATCCGCATGGCCGCCGAGGCGAGCGGGAACAAGTACATGGAGCACCAGATCAAGACCGTGGCCATCCCGATGATGGTCGAGAAGGGCGCCGGCATCACCGAGGCGTTCGACGCCTCCGGCGTGTTCACCAAGACGGCGATCTCCCGTCTCCATTCGGGGGCGGAGACGGGAACCGTCAAGCACACGGCGCTGCAGCTCGCGGAGTACTACGAGAAGGAAACGACGTACAAGATGCGCAACGCGATCGACTTCATCCAGCTCTGGATCAGCCTGATCATCATGATCGTGCTGACGGGGCTGACGCTCGTGTCGTCCGAGACGGCGACGTTCCATCCCAGCACCACGCCGGGCGGTTAACTGACCCGGGGCGGAGGGCCCGATGAAAAGCGTCGACATAACAGACAAGATCGGATATACCCTTCTCAAGAAGGGTATCATCGACTACGAGACGCTCGAGAAGTCCCTCGTGATCAAGGAGGGCGAGAACCAGAAGACCCGGCGCAACCTGGGGCAGATCCTCGTCCGCGACTTCAAGGTGGACCACGACGTCGTCTTCAGGGAAGTCGCCAACCTCTACGCGTTCCGCGAGATCTACCTCACCGACGAGAAGATCGACGAACAGCGCATCGATTTCATCAAGAAATACGTGGACCAGCTGCCCGAACAGATGAAGGACCTGGTGATCCAGCTCCGCGTCCTCCCCCTGAGGTTCGACGAAAAAAACCCCGAGAAACTGATCATCATCGCGGCCGACCCGACCGACCGGAGCATCCCGCTCGTGGCGCGCGGGTTCGGCGTGAAGAAGTACGAGGTGTGCTACTGCAGGAATAAGGACATCCAGACCCTCCTCGAAAAGGCGGTTGTTCTGGAGAACGAGTTCCTGAAGATGCTGGCGAGCGCCGACGTGGACATCTCGATCTCCGAGGACGAAATGATCGTCGACGAGGAGGCCCTCGATTCCGAGATCAACAAGAGCGCGCTGGCAAACCTCATCGAGGGCGCGCTGGTCGAGGCGGTGCGGCAGGGGGCCAGCGACATTCATGTCATCGGCAAGGAGGGAAAGAAGACCGACTTCCTCTTCCGGGTGGACGGCAACCTGAAGATATGGCACGTCCAGGAAAACACGATGCCCGAGGCGATCGCGGCCGTCATCAAGGACCGCTCGAAAAACGTGGACCGGTTCGAGCGCGAGGCCACGCAGGACGGGTTCATCCAGCGGATGGTGGACGGGCACCAGATTCGGTTTAGGGTCTCGATCATGCCGATCGTCGCGACCGATTTCAAGTTCAAGTTCGAGAGCATCGTTATCCGCGTCTTGGACGACCGGAAGGTCATCACCGACCTGAACAAGCTCGGGTTGCAGGGGCCGGCGAGGGACTTCTTCTACAAGGCGATCTCGAAGCCGCAGGGC
>DATDQD010000274.1:0-14027 GCA_035292425.1 Bacteroidota bacterium | reverse complement strand
GGCATCAACCTGGGGAAGCTCGGGTTCCTTGCGGAAGTTTCTGTGGCCGACCTCGAGGGGTGCCTGGCCGACATCGAGGCGGGGCGCTACCAGGTCGAGGAACGGATCGCCCTGGAGGCGTACGTCGGGGGGGACCCCGGGCCGCTGACGGCCCTGAACGAAATCGCCATCGACCGCGGCGCATCGGCGCGTGTGATCGACTTTGAGACCTTCGTGAACGAAGAGTACCTCGTCACCTACGCGGCCGACGGGATCATCGTCACCACGCCGACGGGTTCCACGGGATATTCCCTCGCCACCGGGGGGCCGATCGTCACCCCCCGGAGCGACGTCCTCACGATCATCGCCATCTCCCCGCACACGCTGACAGCCCGCCCGGTGATCATCCCGTCGGACAGCGTTGTCCGCGTGAACGTCAGCCAGGGGCCGCCGGCGGTCCATGTCATGGCCGACGGCCAGGTCGAAAAATTCTGTCCCACGCCGGTGGAATGCACGATCAGGCGCGCGCCCTTCACCGCCCGGCTCGTCCGATGGAGGAAGGATTCCTTCTTTGACCTGCTCCGCACGAAACTGATGTGGGGACGGGATCTGCGCTCGGGGAGGGAGGTCCGCCGTTGAAAAAATCGGTGTTGTCCAGGCCCCGGACGGTCTTCGTCTGCCAGGCGTGCGCGTACGAGTCACCCCGCTGGACCGGCCGGTGCCCGAATTGTGAAACCTGGAACACCCTGGTGGAGGAAATCAAAAGCCCCCCCCGGGGTCCGGGAACATCTTCAGGAGGCGCGGCCCCGCGCCCGGTTCCCCTCTCCGAGGTCGATTCGGTCGAGCGGGACAGGATCCCGACGGGGATCGGCGAGTTCGACAGGGTCCTCGGGGGCGGAATCGTCCCCGGATCGGTGACGCTCCTGGGGGGCGACCCGGGGATCGGCAAGTCCACGCTCATGATGCAGCTCGCGGCGGCGGTCGCGCCGCTCCCGATCCTCTATGTGTCGGGCGAGGAATCCCCCCGGCAGATCAAGCTGCGGGCCGAGCGCCTGGGTTTCGGCCCGGGGGCGAACCTCCTGATTTTTACGGAGACGAACGCGGACGTCGTCGCCGATGTCGTCGCGAAGTCCGCCCCCGGGCTGGTCGTGGTCGATTCGATCCAGACGATGTACCGGCCGCTCCTCGACGGGTCGCCGGGAAGCGTCGCCCAGGTGCGCGAATCGGCCGCCCTCCTGACCAGGGCGGCCAAGGATCGTGACATACCCCTCTTCCTGATCGGCCACGTCACGAAGGACGGGTTCATCGCGGGGCCGAAGGTCATCGAGCACATGGTCGACACCGTGATCCAGTTCGAGGGGGACCGGCATTTCGCCTACCGCATCCTGCGCGCGTCGAAGAACCGCTTCGGCTCGACGAACGAGATCGGGGTGTTCGAGATGCGCAGCGAGGGGCTCCGGGAGGTCCTCAACCCGTCGGAGGTGTTCCTCTCGGAACGGTCGGTCGGGGCTTCGGGTTCGACGGTCGTCGCCGCCCTCGAGGGGACCAGGCCGATCCTGGTGGAGGTGCAGGCGCTCGTTTCGTCAACGAACTTCAACGTCCCCCAGAGGAACACCACCGGGTTCGATTACCGCCGCCTCGGCCACCTCCTGGCCGTCCTCGAGAAGAGGCTCGGCATGAACATGGGAGGGTACGACGTTTTCGTGAACATCGCCGGGGGCGTCCGGATCGACGAGCCGGGTCTCGATCTGGGCATCGCCGCCTCGATCATCTCGAGCATGAAGGACGTCGCCATCGCCTCGCAGACGGTCGTCGTCGGGGAGATCGGACTCGGCGGGGAGGTGAGAAGCGTGGGACAGATCGAGAAGAGAATCCAGGAGGCGGAGAAACTCGGGTTCGAACATTTCCTCCTCCCGCAGAACAACCTCAGGACCGCCCCCCGGGGAAAGATTGCCCTTCACGGGGTCGACAGGGTGGAGGGCGTGATGGAATTCCTCCTCCGCTAGACGAACGGCGCCCACCCCGACATGCCGCCGCCGGCCATCATTCTTGCGACCCGCAACCCGGGGAAGCTCCGTGAGATCCGCGCCATCCTCTCGGACCTCCCGCTCACGATCGAAGGCCTCGACGCCCTCAATGGGATCCCGGGGATCCTGGGGATCCCGGAGATTCCAGAGATGGAGGAGACGGGGGAGACGCTCGAAGAAAACGCTCTCATCAAGGCCAGGACAGTATACCGTCTGACCGGCCTCCCCTCGATCTCCGACGACTCGGGACTCGAAGTGGAATTCCTCGGCGGGGCGCCGGGCGTGCGATCGGCGAGGTTTGCCGGCGGGAACGCGACGTACGACGACAACAACCGGAAACTCCTGTCGATGCTCTCCGGGACGGACGGTGAAGCGCGACGCGCCCGCTTCCGGTGCGTCGCCGCCTGTGTCGGTCCCGGCATGGAACATCTCACGGAGGGCATCTGCGACGGACGGATCGCGCAGGAGCCAAGAGGGGGGAGCGGCTTCGGTTACGATCCGCTTTTCATCCCCGAAGGGTATGAAACGACCTTCGCCGAAATCCCGCCGGAGATAAAAAATTCCATCAGCCATCGTTCCAGGGCTTTCCGCAGCATGGGGGAATACCTCCGAACCCTCCCCGGTCCCACACCTGCCTGGCACTCCGCGCTTTCGCAATAATTTATTTACGCGTAAGAAACTATTGATATTCGCGGCCGCGATGCTTATCTTAGACCCAAATTCACACTCCACATCACCGGCCGGATCATGAACAGGAGCGACGACAGGGGTGTGCACAGCCTCTGGGATTTCAGGACCGGGGGGAACATCTGGAGAATCGTCCCCGCAGAGGGCCGACTGATCGCCGGCGAAGAGCGAAACCTCGATAAGAAGACCGTCACTTTTTTCTGCGTCGCGCTCGACGACGGCCGGGCCCTGTGGAAGGGGAAAAGTATCGCCGAGAGCTGGTGGACCGGGATCGAGACGACCCACCGCGGAATCCTCTTTATCCACGGGTACCCGGCGCCGAGCATGCCCGACCATAAAAAAATCCTGGCCCTCGACGCGCTGTCCGGCGACTCCCTCTGGGAGAATGGCGAACTAGCCTTCGGTTTTGCGAGCGGCGCGTCGGTCTACGCGTCGAAAGTGCTGTTCGACAGGAGGGCGTTCTTCGAGCTGGACCTTATGACAGGATCGGTGGTCCGGGAGGTCCCGGCGGACGAGCTCCACGCGCTTCGCGCCGCGCCTGGGGCGCCGTGGGGGTTGGACGTCCAGCTTCCCGGCGTGGCGGCGGAACCGCCGGAGGCGGTCCGCTCCGCGTTCCCTGCGGAGTCGGCGCTCGAGCCGGGGGAAACGCTCAGGTACAACGACGCCGACGTTTCCAACTGGTACGAAGTTCGGCCCGGCGACGGGACCGGCCGGAAATTGCGAGAACATCTGTTCGTGCTCGACGCCCGCACGGGCGAGCTCCGTTACCGCGACGTCGTCTGCGACGGATTGTCCCTCCCGGCAGGTTCCACGTTCTTCCGCGTGGAGGAGAGGGTCCTCTACGTGAAGGACAGGACGACGCTCCGATCATTTTCGCTCTCCAACGGAGATACAAAATGAACTCGATCACCGTCAGACAGGTGGACGCCTTCACGTCGGTTCCCCACACCGGGAACCCCGCAGGAGTCGTCCTGGACGCCGCGGGGCTGAGCCAGCCCCAGATGCAATCGATCGCGCGGGAGATGAATCTTTCAGAGACGGCGTTCGTTCTCCCCCCGACGAAACAGGAGGCCGACGTGAGGATCCGGTGGTTCACCCCCACCGTCGAGGTGCCGCTCTGCGGGCACGCCACCGTCGCGGCTTTCCACGCGCTCGCCGAGGAGCACCGGCTCGGGATGTCCGCCCCCGGGGTGTACACCTTCAGCCTGGAGACGGCCGACGGCATCCTCCCGGTGGAGGTCGACCGGCGGGAGACGTCGAGCTTCGTCTTCCTCGGCCTCAGGGTCCCCGAATTCGAAAAGGTCCCCCACCTGAAGGTCGATCTCGTCCGCCTGCTCGGCATCCCCGCGGTGGAGTTCGACAACCGTGTGCCCATCCTCAGGGACGCCTACCTGTTCGTCTTCATCCGCCGCCTGCACACCCTGTTCATGATGAAGCCGAATTTTCTCAACATCTCGGGGTTTCTTTCGTCCCGGAACCTCTCGGGCCTCTGCCTCTATACGCTTGAGACGATCGACCGGGACTCGAAGGTCCACTCGAGATTTTTCGCCCCGAACTGCGGCATCAACGAAGACCCCGTGACCGGTTCCTCCCACGGGCCGCTCGGGGTGATCCTCCATGACCACGGGCTTCTTTCGGTCGAGGAGGGCCTCTGTTCGTTCCAGGGGGAGCAGGGCGACGCGATCGCCCGGAGGGGAAGGGTCCGCGTCGAGGTGAAGGGGCAGAACGGCAGGGCGGTATCGGTCCGCATCGGCGGACACGCGGTCACCGTGCTCCGCGGTGAAATGGTCCTTCAGGAATAGCGTCCAACCGGAATATGCCCTCTCTCCAGACTCTCCTGTTCATCGCCGTCCTGGCCGGTTCGCTGGCGTTCTTCGCCGTCAACGTGCGTCGCCTGGCCGTGTACCTCCGGATCGGGAAAAGGGACATGCGCACCGACCGTCCGGCCGAACGGATCCGCAACGTGCTCACCGTCGCGTTCGGCCAGACCAAGCTCCTCCGGGAGCCCCTCGCCGGCACCCTCCACTTCTTCATCTTCTGGGGGTTCGTGATCCTCCTGAGCGCCATTCTCGAAACGATCGGCGAGGGCATCGCGCCCGGCTTCTCCCTCCTCTTCCTGGGCCCCCTCTATCCGCCCCTCGCGTTCCTCCAGGACTTCATCGGCATGATGGTGGTGTTTTCGGTCTGCTTCGGCCTCCTGCGCAGGTACGTCAAGACCCCCGCGAGACTCGACGTGGAGGGACACTCGCGGTTCGAGGCCACGCTGATCCTGCTCTGGATCCTTTCGATTATTCTCTCGATGTTCGGCCAGAACGGTTCGAGCATCGCGGGGGGAGGTCAGATAGCCAACCACGCCAGGTTCGTCTCGACGGCCCTCGCGCCGCTCTTCGACGGCGGCCCCTCCGGCAACGCGGGCGGCTGGTTCATGTTTTTCTGGTGGGCGCATATTCTGCTCGTGCTGGGCTTCCTGAATTACCTCCCCTACTCGAAGCACCTCCATATTCTTACGTCCGTGCCGAACGTCTTCTTCGCAAAGCTGGGGCGCCGCGGGACGCTCAAAAATCTGAATCTCCAGGATGAGACCGCCGTCCGGTTCGGCGCCGCCGACGTGGAGGACCTGACCTGGAAACAGCTCCTCGACGGCTATACCTGCACCGAGTGCGGCAGGTGCACGGCCGCCTGTCCCGCCGCGACGACCGGGAAACCGCTCTCGCCGAAGAAGATCATCATGGACATCCGGAAAAGGCTCGTGGAGAAGGCGCCGGTTCTTCTCGCGGCGGGGGGTAAGCAGACAGTTACTGTGGGCGGGACTCCCGCCCCGCGTCCGGATGCCGGGCGGCAGCTCGTGGACGGGTACATCACCGAGGACGAACTCTGGGCCTGCACGACATGCATGGCCTGCGTGCAGGAATGCCCGGTCCAGATCGAGCACGTGGACGCGATCGTCGACATGCGGCGTTTCCTCGTCCTGAACGAATCGAGGTTCCCGAAGGAGATGCAGGCGACGTTTCAGAACCTCGAGCGGAATTTCACCCCCTGGGGATTCAGCCACTCCGCGAGGGCGGACTGGGCGGAAGGAATGGACATTCCGAGGATGTCCGGGTCCCACGGGACGGACCCGGACCGCATCCTCTTCTGGGTGGGATGCGCGGGGGCGTACGATGCGCGCTACACGAAGGCGACGAGGGCGTTCGCCCGGCTGATGCAGATCGCCGGCGTCGATTTCGCGATCCTGGGCGCGGAGGAAAAATGCACCGGGGACCCCGCGCGCAGGGCGGGGAACGAGTACCTCGCCCAGATGCTGATGGCGGAGAACATCCGGGCCATGAACGGGCACGGTGTGAAAAAAATCGTGACAACGTGCCCGCACTGTTTCAACATCCTGCTGAACGAATACCCCCAGCTCGGCGGCCGCTACGAGGTGGTGCACCACGCCGAATTTCTCCTCGGCCTGATCGATTCCGGGAGGCTGCGGCTGACCCGCGCTCAGCGCTCGAAAATCACCTACCATGACTCCTGCTATCTCGGCAGGTACAACGAGGTCTACGACGAGCCGAGGCGCGTCCTCTCGTCGGTCCCCGGCGTGGAGCTTGCCGAGATGCCCAGGAGCCGCGACCGCGGATTCTGCTGCGGGGCGGGTGGCGCGAGGATGTTCATGGAGGAGAAGACGGGAAAGCGGGTCAACGTCGAGAGGACGGAGGAGGCCCTGCGCCTCGAACCCGACGTCATCGGCACCGCATGCCCCTTTTGCATGACCATGATGACGGACGGCGTCAAGGACAAGGACGCCGCCGGTCGTGTGCGGGTGAAGGACATCGCCGAGATCATCCTGGAGGCTGTCGGGGAGGGGGAGCCGGACCGATGACCCGGTGGGTTATGCGCATCCTCGCGGCGAACGTGGCGATGTTTTTCGTCACGGGCGCATTTCCCGACATCCAGGGTGAACTGATGTTCGTCCCCGCGGAGGCCCTGTTCCGCCCCTGGACGGTATTCACCTACATGTTCCTCCACGCGGGGCTCGGCCATATCCTGTTCAATTCGATCGCGCTCTTCTTCTTCGGCCCGAGGCTCGAAGCCGAGCTCGGGGAGAAACATTTTCTCTGGCTCTACATCGTGAGCGGCCTCTCCGGGGCGGCCCTCTCATTCATTTTTTCCTTCAACACGGCGATCGTGGGAGCCTCGGCGGCGATCTACGGCGTGCTGATCGGTTTCACCTGGTTCTGGCCCCGGTCGCAGTTCTACATCTGGGGGATCCTTCCGGTGGAAGCGCGGTGGCTCGTGGTGGGGATGACGGCGCTCTCGATCTTCGGGGGTTTCGGCGGCGGCGGCGACGGGGTGGCGCACTTCGCCCACCTCGGCGGATTCCTCGGCGGGTACCTCTATCTCCGGTCCGCGGTCCCGCGGCGCCCGGTCGCGGCCCCGGGAATGCCGGCGGAACGCCACTCGATCGACCCGCTGGCGGTCCAACGGTGGAGGAATATTCCCACGGAGGGCATGCACGAAGTCAACAGGGAGGAATACAGGAGGATCATGCTCAAGCTCGAGGCGGGCGGAGCGGGGAGCCTGACCCCGCAGGAGATCGGCTTCCTGGAGCGGTTCAGCGGTCGGTAGGGGCGTCAGTCCCCGACGCCGGCCCCGCCCAGGGGGTTGCCCTGATCAGCATCAGGATCGCTCCCTGCGACACGATCAGGTACTTCGTCCCGTCGTATTCGATCTCGATCGCCTGGTCCCTCAGAAAAATCGCGTAGTCCCCCTCTTCGGCCTGCAGGGGGATATATTTCACCGGCTCCTTCGGAGAGGTCGACCACGATTCCTGGTCGAGATAATTCGGATTGGGCACGGGATATCCCGGCCCCACCTTCACGATGTATCCGCTTTGGACTTTTTCCCGCTCCTTGACGCCGGGGGGGAGATAGAGACCATGCTCGGTGCGGTCCCTGTCGCTGTCCGGTAAAATGAGGGCGCGATCGCCCACCACCACCATCTGCTTGTTGCGGATGCTTGCCTGTCTTCCGGCGGATCCTTCTTCGGACATCATTCTTTTCACCCGAACTTGTAAATGTCGAGGGAGGGGAGGAAAAAGGCATAACCCGCCAGGAGCGTCAGCCCGACCGCGAGGGGGACCGAGAGATTGTCGTCGATGTTGCCGGCGGAGGCCTCCACGAGCGTGCCGGCGAGCGCCGCGACCGCGCCGACCGCGTATTCGCCCGCTTCGTACCCGACCTTCGGAGTCGCCGCGATAACGAGCACCGCGGTGACGAAGAACGCCGCGCTCCCTTCGATCGATTTTCCCAGGAACTTCCTCCTGCCGAACTTCCTGCCCACCAGGGCGGCGGCGAGATCGGAGACGATGAGGATGAGGAAGGAGGTGATGGCGATCAGTTTCGGGAAGATGAAAATCGAGAGCGTCGCGGCGATCAGGACGTACGTGCCGCCGTTGAGCCTCTTCACCAGCGCGTCGCTTTCATGAGTCCTGAGGAGAGACCCGAAGATCGCGTGGTAGACCCTGAACAGGGGGGGGTAATAGTGCCTCCCGAAGTCAAGGGCGAGCGCGATGACCATGAGCGCCGCGGAGACGACGAGCGCCGTCGTCCGCGGTGTGAAGAAATAAAAAATGGGGATGGCGATCGACGAGAGATGGATGCATTTCCGTATCACCTCCCTGCGGAATTCCTCCCGGAGGAGGACGTCATTCACCGTGCGGGGCTCCGCGCCCTGTGACAGCTCAGGCACCGGGAGCCGGCCTGGCCTTTTCCCGCCCGGCCTCGGGGCGGCCGTTCCCCCGGTCTGCAGGCGGCGGCAGGGTCTCCCCCCGCAGGATCGTGTCGATCTCCCCGCCGTCGAGGATCTCGCGTTCAAGCAGGGCACCCGCGAGCCGGTGGAGGGACTCGGTATTCTCGCGGAGGAGACGTTCCGCCCTGTCCATCCCCTTGCTGATGATCTTCTTGATCTCTTCGTCGATCAGGACCGCGGTGCTCTCGGAGAAGTTCTTCGTTCGCGTGATCTCGCGGCCGAGGAAGATCTCCTCTTCCTTCGCCCCGTACGCCAGAGGCCCCAGTCGTTCGCTCATCCCCCATTCGCACACCATCTTGCGCGCCAGACCGGTGGCCCGCTCGATGTCGTTCCCCGCGCCGGTTGTGAACGTGTCGTAGATGAGCTTCTCCGCGGCGCGGCCGCCGAGGGCATAGGAGATCATCGCCTCGAGGTATTCCTTCGAGTAGGTATGTTTCTCGTCGATCGGGAGGTAGGTCGTCACCCCCAGGGCCCTGCCGCGCGGGATGATCGTCACCTTATGGACGGGGTCCGCCTCCGGGGTCAGCTTTGCCACCAGGACGTGCCCCGACTCGTGGTAGGCCGTGATCTTCTTTTCCCGGTCTGAGATGATCAGGCTTTTTCTCTCCATCCCCATCATGACCTTGTCCTTCGCCTCCTCAAAATGCCGCATACCGACCTCCTTGCAGTTCTGGCGGGCGGCGAGGAGCGCCGCCTCGTTCACGAGGTTGGCGAGGTCCGCCCCGGCCAGGCCGGGGGTCCCCTTGGCCAGGATTTCGAGCCTGACGCTCTCCTCGAGGGGGATGTTCCTGGTATGGACCTTGAGGATCCCCTCGCGTCCCCTGACGTCGGGACGGTCCACGACGACCTGGCGGTCGAACCTTCCGGGCCTGAGCAGCGCCGGGTAGAGGACGTCCGGCCTGTTCGTCGCGGCGATGATGATCACGCCGCTGTTCTGTTCGAAGCCGTCCATTTCGACCAGGAGCTGGTTCAGCGTCTGCTCCCTCTCGTCGTGGCCCCCGCCGATCCCGGCGCCGCGGTGGCGCCCCACCGCGTCGATCTCGTCGATGAAGATGATCGCCGGCGCGCTCTTCTTCCCGGTCTCGAAAAGGTCGCGGACACGGCTCGCGCCGACCCCGACGAACATTTCCACGAACTCGGCGCCCGAGATCGAGAAGAAGGGGACCCCCGCCTCACCGGCCACGGCCCTTGCCATCAATGTTTTTCCGGTGCCGGGCGGGCCCAGCAGGAGCACGCCGCGCGGGATCTTGCCGCCGAGCCTCTGGAACTTCGAAGGCTCCTTGAGAAATTCGATGATCTCCTGCAGTTCGTATTTCGCTTCGTCCGCCCCCGCAACGTCCTGGAACGTGACCTTCGGCGACCCCTCGGCCTGCATCTTCGCGCGACTCTTGCCGAAGGAGAAGATGCCCTTCGTCCCGACCCCCTGCATCCGGCGCATGACGATCAGCCAGATGACGAGCAGAAGGACCCACGGAAGCGCGCTCAGGAGGGCGTTCATCCAGGTGTTGTCTTCCCTGGTGATCGTGAACTGAATCCCCCGGTCGTTCCATTCCTGCACCACTTCCGAGTCGATGAAGGGGAGCAGGACGAAGAAGCGTTCGATGGTCACCCGCTTCCCGCCGGGACCGTCGATGGTCTCCGCGCTCCTCAGTGTCCCGTGGAATTCGTAGTTGTTCATTTCCGATTTCTTGATCGTCGCCGACCCGATCTTCCCACCCTTGAGATACTCGAGGTATGTCGTAAAGGGGACCTCGTACTGGCTCACCTCCTGCGAACGGAAAAGGGTGACAAGGATGAACACGCCGAAAATGATGGCCGACCAGCTCAAAACAACCTTGAGGACCTTTCCCCAGTTGAAATCGTCGTCATTCCTGAATTGATTTTTCGGCATCCTCGGTTTCCTGGGTCGCACGTTTTTTCGCTGAAATCCTCTTCCGCCGCTGTTTCCGGGACCCTCTTTCTCTGCACTCATAAAATTCCCTGATGGTGTTCAAATCCCGCGTTCCCCGGCGGATTGGAGGACTCCAACCGCGGCGCAGGATCTACACTATAATAATGAAAATAGATTGAAAGTGCGAAATTGGCGCTGAGGCGGCCCGGTTCCCGCGGCTGTTCACCGGGCCGCCGGGTCGTAGCGCAACTGCAGGACCCGTTTCGTCGCCGGGGTGACCCGGAACCTGTCATCGAGCCTTTCGCCGCAGACCCAGACGATCGCATCGCCGGAAACGAGGATCGGAATGCGGCGCTTTTCGGCGGGTGGAATTTTCCGGTCGACGAAAAAATCGCTCAGTTTTTTGCTGGCCGACATCCCGAACGGGATGAACCAGTCGCCGTCCGACCAGGTCCGGATCCGGAGATCCTCCCCCAGCCGGTCTGCGTCGATGTATTCCTGGAGGGGGGTGGACCCGAATTTCACTTCCGCGGGAGGGCCGGATGAAAAGGAAAACCCCTCGAAGGCGTACGCTTCACCCTCCCTGACCGGGAAGTCGAAGGGCTCGCCCGCGGGGGGCCGGCTGCGGAGAACCAGGAAATCCCCCTCCCTTGTGGCGTGCAGGTTCTTCCGGAGAGGGCAGGAGGACCCCGCCTGCGCGTCCAGCAGATCGAGGAGGGCCCGGACATGGACATACCCGATGCCGTAGGGGTTGAATTTCCTGGAGAGATGAAGCAGGACCGATTCCCTCAGGAATACGGGGAGTTCCCTGAGCCTGCCCGCGTGCAGGCGGATCGCGGTCTCCTCCGCCGCGGCCACCACCGTGGGCAGGATCCGTTCCACCTCCATGCCGATGTACGCTTCCAGGTCGGTGAAGAGGCGCGACGTCCTCGCGAGGGTCTCGCGGAGTCCCGGGTTCACGAGGGATTCGATCGATGGGATCACCTCGTGCCGAAGCGCGTTCCTGGTGTACCCGGTCCCGGCATTGCTCGAATCCTCCCGGAAGGTCACGGCGCGATCGCCCGCGTACGCGAGGATTTCCATTCTCGTCGCGAAGAGGAGCGGCCTGATGACGAATCCGTCGGAGCGTTCGACCGGGATCCCGGTGAGCCCGTGGATGCCGGCGCCGCGTAAAAAATTGAACAGGACGGTCTCCGCATTGTCGTCGCGATGGTGGGCGGTGGCCACCCGTGTCCGGCCGGACGGTGCGCGGAGAGATTCGAAGAACCGATAGCGCTCCTCCCGGGCGCGTTCCTGGATCCCGGAAACCTTGCCGCCAGTGGATGCGGGCTGGACGCTCCTGTGCAGGTGAAAATCCAGTCCCAGGTCACGGGCGGTCTTCCGTACGAGATCCTCGTCGCCGTCGGATTCCGGGCCTCTCAGGCCGTGGTTGACATGGGCGACAGAGAGGTCGAAAGGGATGGTCGAACGGAGCCCGTTCAGGAGGTCCAGCATCACCATCGAATCGACGCCACCGCTCACGGCGGCGATGATCCGTTCGGCGGGACGGACGAGGCCGTGCCGGCCGACGAAATCGGAGAATGATTTTCCCAGTTCGGACGATCGCAATGCAGTATCCCCGCAGTCGAAAAAAAAATACCTTTCAGACCGCAGTTCTGAAAGGGTATGGTGAGTGAGTAGCGGAGGAGGGAGTCGAACCCCCGACACACGGATTATGATTCCGTTGCTCTAACCAACTGAGCTACTCCGCCGAAAACCCTTAAAAGATACGGGAAAAACCCATGATAAGCAAGAATTTGACGGATTTTCATTTGATTCTGCTGAATTTTCTTAATACCTTGATTCGTGTGCACAGAACAACAGAGGATGGAATCTGTGCCGTTCAGGATGTTGATCACCGGAGCGAAGGCTCTTCAGGGGAAAGGGGATGACGCGCCATGAGCGGGGCGGGCCACTCGTTGAGTGCGATCGTCGATTCCGCGGAACGCGTTCCCCGGATCAGGCGCATCGACGTCAGGGACGGGGACTGGCTCCTGGTCAAAACCAGGAATTCGGTCTACACGATTCTCGTCGGGACCGGCGGAACCTGCCGGGTCTCAGGGGGCTGGTTCGACCGGCGGGGGAAATCACCCATGGCCACGACCGTCGCCGGTTGTACGTGGGGCGGCAGCGTCATCAAGGTAGACCTCCTCGCGGCGATCGGCCTCTGCATCGAATTCGGCAACAGGCTCATCACGACGGAAGCCCGGCGGATCGTCCTGCTCCGGAGAGAATCGCTGAACTGATTCCCGACCTCCCCGGTCACGTCGTATTCCTCTCCGCCGAATATGCACGACCATACCCCCATGAAATGCGAAACGGCATGAGCACAGCGCACAGCTTCCGTGGAACCGCCCGTCTATCCGGACGAATCTTCGCCGCTCTTCTCGGTTTGTACGTCCTTCTCCCCGGCGGAGCTCCCGCCGCGCCGCAGTCCGGGGGTCAGCCGCCCGTCGCGGAGCGGGGCGTCGCCGACACCGGGGGTCCGGACGGGGTGGTGGCGGGGATCGTGAAACGGTACGCGGAGGACAACGCGAGCCTCGAACGCTTCCACAGCGCTCCTTATTCCCGCGTCAGGAGGGAACGGTTCAGGGAATTCTTCCACACGTGGCTCACCGCGTTGGATTCGCTCCCCTTCGCCGCGCTGAGCCAGCAGGAGAAAGTCGACGCGATCCTCTTCCGGAATACGCTGACGCACGAACTCAGGCAGCTCGAGATCTCCGAACAACGTGTTGCCGAGATGCTGCCGCTGATCCCGTTCGCTCCCCGGCTGGTGGCGCTCGAGGAGGAGCGACGGGCGCTGAAGCCGGTCGACCCGAAGGCGACGGCCGCGCTTCTCAACGACGTGAAGAAGACGCTCGTCGACTCGAAGGCGCGCTACGATTCGCTCGGGAAGGCCGGAAAATCCGGCGTGAAGAAAACCGTGGCGAACAGGGCCGCGCGCGCTGTCGGCGAATTAAAAAGAATGCTCACGGGATGGTTCGGTTACCACGACGGGTACGACCCCTCCTTCTCATGGTGGGTGAAGGCCCCATACACCGAGCTCGACTCCCTCCTCGGGGACTACGCGGGTTTCCTCAGGGAGAGGCTCGTCGGGGTCAGGCCGGACGACCGGACGACGATCATCGGCGACCCGATCGGCCGCGAAGCGCTCCTCGAGGAACTGCGGTTCGAGATGGTCTCCTACAGCCCCGAGGAACTGATCGCCATCGCGAAGAGGGAGATGGCCTGGTGCGAAACCGAGATGCTGAAAGCATCGCGGGAACTGGGATTCGGCGACGACTGGAAAAAGGCCCTCGAACATGTCAAGAACCTCCACATGGAGCCGGGCAGGCAACCGGGACTGATCCGGGAGCTGGCCGACGAGGCGGTTGAATTCCTGGAAGCGCGGGACCTGCTGACCATTCCTCCCCTGGCGAAGGAGACCTGGAGGATGGAGATGCTCAGCGCGGAACAGCAGATGGTCTCGCCGTTTTTTCTCGGCGGCGAAGTGATCCAGGTCTCGTTCCCAACGAGCGGTATGAGCCACGAGCAGAAGATGATGAGCATGAGGGGGAACAACATTCACTTCTCGCGCGCCACGGTGCATCACGAGCTGATCCCGGGGCACC
>DATDQD010000273.1:0-8875 GCA_035292425.1 Bacteroidota bacterium | reverse complement strand
AAGCCGGATGTTCTCCCGCGGGTAGCACCGGTCCGGACCGGTGCCGATCACCGCGATGGTCCTCCCCCCGGACGCCAGGGCGGCGGCGTGTGCCCTCGTGTCCACGCCCCGGGCGAGCCCGCTCACGACCGTCACCCCTGCGGTACCGAGTTCCCGGGCGAAGTACTCCGCCATGACAAGGCCGTAGGGCGTCGGATGCCTGGTCCCGACCACGGCCACGCAGGGGCCGCTGCCGCAGGCGGTATCTCCCCTGGTGAAAAGGACGGGCGGCGCGTCATAGATGGCGGCAAGCTGCGGGGGGTACCGCGGGTCCCAGACATGGAGTATCTCTCCACCGGCGTCACGGAGCAGCGAAAGCTGTCGAACGGCCTCCCGTTCCGCCTCCGCGAGCATTGTGTTCCGGAAAAAGCGGTGGACTTCCGCGGCGAGGCGGGCGTTGAAGCCGGGAATCGAGGCGATGCCCGCGGTCGTCGCGCGTCGTACGGCGAGCGGATCCCCGAAAAACGAAACCAGCGTCCTCAGCCTCCTCACGCCGATCCCGGGGATCCGGCCCAGCACCAGGAGTTCGACAGCCCGGTGGTCGTCCCGGCCCGGTCCCTCAGCCCAGTTCGTTCCTGAACCTCGCGAGGAGGGCGTCGGCCGCTTCGGGGGTGCGCGCTTCGGCGATGATCCGGACGATCGGCTCGGTGTTGGACCTCCGCAGGTGGACCCAGCCGTCGTCAAAATCGAATTTCACGCCGTCCTCCATGTTGCATCGGGCGGTGGGCGAGAGCCGTTCAGCGACCGCGTCGAGCATGGCCGCCGTGTCCTTACCGTCGGCGCGGATCGAAGTTTTCCTGATGGTGTAGGAGGGAAGCGATGCCCTGAACTCCGACATGGTCCCCCCGGCTTCCGCGATCTGCGAAAGGATCAGGCCTATCCCCGCCATCGCGTCCCGCATATAATGGAGCGCGGGGAAGATCACCCCGCCGCTCCCCTCTCCGCCGATCGCCGCGCCGAGCGTTTTCATCCTGCCGGCGACGTTGATTTCTCCGACGGGGGTCCGGTGGACCGGGGCCCCGTACCGGGCGGCGATGTCATCCACGGCCCTCGTGGTGGAGAGGTTGACCACCACCGGAGATCCACCGCGGGGCCCGGCTCCGAGGACATAATTGACCGCGGTGGCGACGGTGTATTCCTCCCCGAACGGTTCGCCCTTTTCGGTGATGAAGACGAGCCTGTCCACGTCAGGATCGACGGCGATGCCGAGATCCGCGCGGTGCTGTTTGACCGCGGCGCAGAGCGCCGTCAGGTTCCCGGGAATCGGTTCCGGGTCGTGCGAAAAAATCCCGCCGACCTCGTCGTTCATCCCGATCACGCGGCAGCCGAGTCGCCGGAGAAGTTCGGGGATGACCGCGCCGCCGGCGGCATTGATGCAGTCGGCCACGACGGTGAAGGATCTTTTCCGGATGGCATCCGGCCGGACCAACGGCTGCGAAAGCACGGCGTCGATATGCCTGCCGATGGCCGATTCGTCCCTGGTATGACGTCCCGTTTTATCCCATGGGGCATACCGCGGCGGCGGGCCCGCGAGGATCCGCTGGAGGCGGACGATTTCGACCCCGTCCAGGAACATTCCCGATTGCCCGATGAATTTCATCCCGTTCCACTGCATCGGATTGTGGGACGCGGTGACCGAGATCCCGCCGGCCGCTCTCATTTTTTCCACCGTCAGGCCGACGGTGGGCGTGGGGACGATGCCGAGCGCGATCACGTCGCATCCCATCGAGACAAGAGTGGAGGAAATGATGTTCGCCAGCGGCCCGCCCGTGACACGGCCGTCCCTCCCGAGAACGATCCTCCCCCCGCCCGCGTACTCCGCGAACGCCGAGGCGTACCGGACCGCGACTTCCGGCGTCAGGGATTCGCCCACGATACCCCGTACGCCCGATATGCTGACCAGCAGAGACATCGTTGTTCCGATTCAATAAAGATGAAATTTACCCGAACCGGCGGCAATTGCAATACCGTTCTTCCCTCATTCGGACCGCGCCGCGGCCGTCCGGTCCCGCGTTCCCGCGGACAGTTCGTGACATTGTACCGAAAAACCGGCTGACCTTCAACCCCGGCCGCCGGATGCGACCGCGTGGCCCGGCTCAATTGTTTCTCTTCCCGCTTTTCCTTACCATTCCCCTGATGGGTGTGACTGCTGCAACGGCGCTCCGGCTCTCGCCGGTTGAGAAAATATTCCTCCTGCACACCGGCAGGAGTTCGATGGAAGCGGCCGTCAGGAAAGAGGCCCCTCCCTCCGGTGTCACCTCGGACCCCCGCTTATTGAAACCATCCGGCGCCTTCGTCACGCTCACGATTGCAGGCGAACTGCGCGGATGCATCGGCTATTTCGAACCGGTCTATTCCCTTGTCGAGTCGGTCGCCCGCGCGGCCGTGAAGGCCGCCCTCGACGACCACCGCTTCCCGCCGGTACGGCCGGAGGAGCTTGCCCGGATCAGGCTCGAAATCTCCGTTCTGTCCGGCAAGATCCCGGTCGGGTCAATGTCCGAGATCGTGGTGGGAAGGGACGGCCTCTACCTCGAGACGGACGCCGCCCGGGGACTCCTGCTTCCCCAGGTGGCGATGGAGTACCGGTGGAACGCGGGGACATTTCTCGCGCACGTTTTCAGGAAATGCGGGCTCTCCCCCGCGCCGATCGGGGCTCCCGGCGTGACCGTCTTCCGTTTCACCGCGGATGTTTTTTGCGAGGAATCCGTGCCGGCGGGAATCGCGCGATGAACTGCGGATCGGCGATACCGTCCGGAAGCGACGCCGTCCGTCCCCCCTCCGTCGCGGACAAATTCTACCCGGCGGACCCGCGGGCGCTCGCCGGGGAGATCAAAGAATTCCTCGGAGAATGTTCCGGCGACGCGCCGGAGGGGGATCCGGTCGCGCTCATCAGCCCCCACGCCGGCTACATGTACTCCGGCATGACCGCCGCAGAAGGATACCATGCCGTCCGCTCCGGAAAGTTCGACAGCGTGGTCGTCGTCGCTCCGAGCCACCGCGAATATTTCGACGGGATCTCGGTCTATCCCGGCAGGGCGTACTCGACGCCGCTGGGGGAGATGCCCGTCGACGACGCGCTGCGACGCGAACTCGCCGGGGGGGATGAAATGATCGGTGTTTCGGAGGCGGGGCATCGCGGCGAACACGCCATTGAAGTCCAGCTTCCCTTCCTCCTTACACTCTTTGGTGCGATCCCCTTCCTGCCGGTCGTCATGGGTGACCAGCGGAGCCCGCTCTGCTACCACCTCGGCAAAAGGCTCGCGGAAGTCCTCCCGGGCCGCAGGGCGCTCATGGTGGCGAGCACCGACCTTTCGCATTATCACCCCTCCGCTGACGCGCGACGGATCGACGGGCGCTTCATCGACCTCCTGGGAAAGTTCGATTACCGGGGAATCATGGAGGGGCTCGAAGACGGGACGGTCGAGGCGTGCGGCGGAGGCCCGGTCGTCGCGGTGCTGATGGCGGCGGCCTCGCTCGGCGCGGACAGAGTGGTGATTCGCCGCCAGTGCAACTCGGGCGACACCGGGGGCGACGCTTCCGCCGTCGTCGGGTACGTTTCCGCGGTGGCGACCGCCTCATGAAGGCACGGAGAACGAAACGGAAACAGCCGTCGGTCTCGTTGATCGGCGCCGGCGCGGTCGGGACGACGCTCGCCTCTCTCCTGACGAAGGAGGGTTACCGGATCCGCAGCGTCATCAGCCGGAACGGCCCGGCGGCCGTGGCACTGGCCCGGAGCGTGACCTGTCCCCGCGCCTCGACGGAAATCTGTGACGTGGACCGCGCGGCCGACATTTTTATTATTGCGGTGCGGGATTCGGACCTTGCAGGCGTGGTCCGCTCGTTCGCCGGCATCCGCGGGCTTAAACTCAGGGGACGGACGGTCCTCCACACGTCCGGGATCCATTCCTCCGCCGTGCTCTCTCCGCTGCGCAAGGCTGGCGCTTCGGTGGCATCGTTCCACCCGCTCCAGACCTTTCCGGCAGCCTCCGGGGCATCCCGTCTCCGGGCGGGCCTCCGGGGAGTCTACTTCGGGATCGACGGCGATGACGGGGCCGTAAAGATCGCGGGACGACTCGCCGCCGATCTCGGCGGAAAACCCCTCCCCGTTCCCCCGGAGATGCGTCCCCTCTATCACGCGGCGGGGGTCTTCGCCTCCGGCACGCTCGCCGTGGTCATGCACGCGGTCTCCACGCTGTCGCGGAGCGCCGGGCTCCCCCTCCCCTGGACCGAAATCTTCGGCCCGCTGATGACCGCGACGATGGAAAACACCGTCCGCACGTCCGCCGCGGAGGCGCTCACGGGACCGGTGCTCAGGGGCGACCTCGACACGATCGGCATGCACCTCCGCGCCCTCGAAAAATTTGCGCCGGATTTCATTCCGTTGTATACTGTCGCCGCCCTGGAATCGGCGAGCATCGCCGTCGGCCGGGGAAAACTCCCGCAGGCAAGCTTCGACGAACTCCTGGCGATGTTCCGCACGGTGGTGCGGGGCGGGAAACGGGCCAGGAAGAAATAACAGCAACGACATCTCCGGTACCGCCATGTCATTCGATACGCTCCTCTGCGGGATCTCCGACCGCGTCGCGACGATCACGATCAACCGTCCCGATAAATTGAACGCGCTCAACGCGGCCTGCAAGGCCGAACTGCTCCGGCTCCTCGAAACGCTCAGGGGCGACCCCTCGGTGCACGCGGTCATCCTCACCGGGTCAGGCGCGAAGGCCTTCATGGCCGGCACCGACATCGCGGAACTCGCGAGGCTCGACCCAGTCTCCGGGAAGGAATTCGCCGGGTGGGGGCAGTCGCTGTTCGATTCCATCCAGCACCTCGGGAAGCCGGTGATCGCTGCGGTGAACGGGTACGCGCTCGGGGGGGGATGCGAGCTCGCCCTCGCCTGCCATATCCGCGTGGCCGCCGACAGCGCGAAGTTCGGCCAGCCCGAGGTGAACCTCGGGATCATCCCCGGGTACGGCGGCACACAGAGGCTCGCCCGGATCGTCGGGTACGCCCGCGCCGCCGAGATGATCCTCACGGGGAGGCAGGTCGACGCGCAGGAAGCGCTCCGGATCGGGCTCGTCAACAGCGTCGTCCCCGCCGCGGAGCTGATGGCCCATGCCGGTACGATCGCGGCGGCAATCGCCGACAAGGGGATGCTCGCGGTGCGCATGGCCCTGAAATCGCTCAACGCGGTCTTCGAACTCCCGCTCAGCGAGGGGCTCCGCGTGGAGGCGGGCCTCTTCGGCGAGCTCTGCGGCACGGGAGACTTCAGGGAAGGCACCGCCGCCTTTCTCGAAAAACGGAAACCGGCATTTCGCGACTCGTGACGATGTCCCGGTCGGGACTCGCGTTCAGGATCGGCGGCTCGGTCCTTGTGGCCGGCATCCTCCTGGCCCTCTTCCTCATCGGGCGCGAGGTTCAACCCTCCACGGAATCCTCCCTCCCGGACCCGAAGGAAACCCTTGCCGCGATCGCCCTTCTCGACCGCGGGATCGACGCGGTCCTGGCAGGCTTCGATATCGTTCCCGTCGACGTCAACGCCGCGGTCAACGCGATGGCGCACCGTTACCGCGCCCGGGCCGTCGCCTCTGAAAATCTCCGGCCTCACTCGGTCACCATTCATCTCGAACTCGACGGGGCGGTCGTCCACACGGTCATCCTCAAAAGTATCCCCCGAAGGAAGCCATCCGGAGGCCGGGTCCCCCGGGTCTCCACATAATTCCGGGATTTTTTATATTACCCGGCACAATCCAGGCCCGTCAAGCCAGTCAGGCCCGCCAGGCCCGCCGGGTCGGCGCCCGGAGCGGTTCATCTCCCCGACGGGAGGTATTTCACACAATGTATGGGACATGGCCAGAATATGGCGAAAGGCATAACCGGGCAGCAGGGATCGCAGGGTAGTCAGGGTATCATGGAGAAGCTCGTTTCCCTTTGCAAGCGGAGGGGTTTCATCTTCCAGTCGAGCGAAATCTACGGGGGGTTGAACGGGGCGTGGGACTACGGGCCGCTCGGGGTGGAACTCCTCAGGAACGTGAAGAACGAGTGGTGGAACGAGATGACCCGCAGGAGCAACATCGAGGGGCTCGACGCGGCGATCCTGATGCACCCGAGGGTCTGGGAAGCCTCCGGCCACGTCGAGAACTTCACGGACCCGATGGTCGACTGCAAACAGTGCAAGGCGAGGTATCGCCTCGACATCCTGTTCGACGAGACATCGGTGAAAAAACGAAAGGAAATCCTCCGGGCGGTCGAGCCGGAACGGTTCGGTGGACAGCTCTCCGACGACACGGTGGCAGAGGAATTCTCGAAACGCACGGAGGCCGACCCCTCCGCCGTCCTGAAGTTGCTCACCTGCCCGTCGTGCGGGAACAAGGAGACCTTCACCGGGGCGCGCAAGTTCAACCTGATGTTCAAGACGTTCGTCGGGCCGGTGGAGGACTCGAGCGCCGTGGTCTATCTCCGGCCGGAAACGGCGCAGGGGATCTTCGTGAATTTCCTCAACGTGCAGTCGGGGAGCCGGCAGAAAATCCCCTTCGGGATCGCCCAGATCGGGAAGGCGTTCCGCAACGAGATCAACACGAAGAATTTCCTCTTCCGGACGCGCGAGTTCGAGCAGATGGAAATGCAGTTTTTCGTGAAGCCGGGCACCGACGACGAATGGTTCGAGTACTGGCGCGGCGAACGGATGAGATGGTTCGGGGGGCTCGGGATGGAGAAAGACCGGCTCCGGTGGCACCGCCACGAGAAGGACAAGCTCGCGCACTACGCCAAGGACGCCTACGACATCGAATACAGCTTCCCTTTCGGCTGGGGTGAAATCGAGGGCATTCATAATCGAACCGATTTCGACCTCTCCCGCCATGAGCAGTTCTCCGGGAAAAGCCTGAAATACTTCGACGAGGACGCGAAGGAGAAATTCACCCCTTACATCATCGAGACTTCCGCCGGCGCGAGCCGGTCGTTCATGGCCTTCCTGGTCAACGCCTACCGCGAGGAAGAGGCCCCGACGGCCGAGGGCGCGTCGGAGACACGCGTGGTGATGAAGCTCCACCCGAGGCTCGCGCCGATGAAGGTCGCGGTCTTCCCCCTGGTGAACCGCGACGGCATGCCCGAGGTGGCGAGGAAGATCGAAGAGGACCTCCGCCCGCACCACCAGGCCTTCTACGACGACAGCGGCGCCGTCGGACGGCGCTACCGCCGGCAGGACGAGATCGGCACGCCGTTCTGCGTCACCGTTGATTCGCAGACGCTTCAGGACCAGACGGTCACCGTCAGGGAACGCGACTCGATGGCGCAGGAGCGTGTTGCGAGTCAGAAAGTTCTTTCCTATCTTAACGACAAAATTCACCGCATGTGAAGAAAATCCGGAAGGAGATCCTCCAATGACGATCAGAATGATCACGGTACTGCTGGTCTCGGCCATTGCGCTGATGCCGCTCATCAACGGGTGCGGCACCAGTAAAACAGTCAGGGGCGGGGCCATCGGGGCCGCCGCCGGGGGCATCATCGGCGGCATCATCGGCCACCAGGCCGGGAACACGGCGGCCGGGGCCATCATCGGCGCGGCGATCGGTGGCACCGCGGGCGTCCTCATCGGGAACTACATGGACAAGCAGGCCGAGGAGATGCAGAGGGACATCGAGGGCGCGAAGATCGAACGGATCGGCGAGGGGATCAAGATCACCTTCGAGTCGGGGATCCTCTTCGCCACGAATTCCTCCGATCTCCAGCCGGCCGCGCAGGAGAATATCGGGAAGCTGGCCGCCATCCTCCAGAAATACGACGACACCAACATCCTAGTCGAGGGACACACCGATTCGACGGGCTCGGCGGAGCACAACCAGCAGCTCTCCGAACGGCGCGCGGCGAGCGTGGCGACCTATGCGAAGTCGGGTGGCGTCAAGGGCGATCGCTTCACGGTGATCGGGTACGGCGAGAACCAGCCGGTGCTCTCCAACACCACCACCGAAGGCCGGCAGGCGAACCGCCGCGTGGAAATCGCGATCTTCGCGAACGAGGACCTCAAGGAAGCCGCGGAGAAGAACCAGATCAAATGACCGGCATCCGGCCAGACACTCAGCGGGGCACATTCGTTCCACCGGATGTGCCCTTCTCTTTCGTGCGCGCCGTTTCGCGGATGAGAATGTGCGCGCCCGGGGTGGCGCTCATCGCCCTGCTGGCGCTCACGGCCGTTCCGTCAGGCGGCGGGCTCCGCGCGCAGTGGCTCGGCGATTCGGCCAGCGAGGCCCTCACCCGGGCCGGCATCGACCACATTTATAATATGCAGTTCGACAGCGCGCGCGCCGAATTCCGGCGCGTGATCGAGAGCCACCCCGACCACCCCGCCGGGCATTTCTTCCTCGCCGCCGTCGAGTGGTGGCGGATCATGGCCGACATCGAGAACACGGCGTACGACAGGGACTTCATCGGGATGCTCGACGGCGTCATCGACATCTGCGACCGGCGGCTCGAGCGCGACGAGCACGACGTCGCCGCCCTCTTCTTCAAGGGCGGGTCGCTCGGGTTCCAGGGTCGCCTCCACGGGAACCGGGAGGACTGGATCAAGGCGGCCAACAGCGGGCGCGGCGCGCTGCCGATCGTCCAGGAAACCTACCGCCTCGCCCCCGACAACGACGACGTCGTCTTCGGCATCGGCATCTACAACTACTACGCTGCGATCATCCCCGAAATGTACCCGTTCGTCCGGCCGCTGATGCTGTTTTTCCCCGAGGGGGACAGGGCCCGGGGGCTGGAACAGCTCAGGCGCGCCTCCCGCCTGGCGAGGTACGCGAAGACCGAGGCGTCGTATTTTCTTCTCCAGATCCTCTTTAATTTCGAG
>DATDQD010000272.1:0-4511 GCA_035292425.1 Bacteroidota bacterium | reverse complement strand
TGGGAGGTGCGACGTGAAGATCCTGGTCGCCATCAAGCCGGTCCCCAACCCCGACGAGAAGGTGAAGATCAAGGGGGACGGGAGCGGGATCGTTCTGGAGAACATCAAGATGGTCGTGAACCCGTTCTGCGAGATCGCGGTCGAGGAGGCGCTGCGGATCCGGGAGAAGCTGACCGGGGAAGTGGTCGTTGTGACGGTGGGCCCGAAGGTGGGCGAGCAGCAGGTGCGCACGGCGCTGGCGATGGGCGCGGACCGCGCGGTGCTGGTCGAGGCGGGGGCGGACCTCGACTCGCTGGCGGTGGCGAAGGTGCTGGCGAAGGTCGTCGCCGACGAACAGGCCGAACTGGTGCTGATGGGGAAACAGTCGGTGGACGACGACAACAACCAGGTGGGGCAGATCCTGGCGGCGGTGCTCGGGTGGCCGCAGGCGACCTTCGCGTCGAAGGTGGAGCTTGCCGCGGACAATAAGAAGGCGAACGTGACCCGCGAGGTCGACGGCGGGCTGGAGACGATCGAGGTGGGGCTGCCGGCGGTGGTGACCACGGACCTGCGGCTGAACGAGCCGCGGTACGCGTCGCTCCCCGGCATCATGAAGGCGAAGAAGAAGGAGTTGAAGGTCGTTCCGTTGGCGTCGCTTGGCGTGGACACGGCCCCGAGGGTGAAGGTGCTCTCGTACTTCGCGCCGAAGCTGCGCGCGGGAGGCGGCCGGGTGGCGGATGTCGCGGAGCTGATGTCGAAGCTGAAAAACGAGGCGAAGGTCTTATAACCCCAGAACCGGGACGTTCACAGAACTCCCACAGAACTGGGACAGAGATGGAATACGACCAATCCGGAGGATTCGTATGGCGGACATACTGGTAGTCGTCGAACATCAGGAAGGGGTCTTCAAGAAGACGACATTATCGACGATCTCCGCGGCTAAACAGCTATCCGCCCTGACAGGCGGCGCTGTAGATGCTTTGGTGATGGGGATTGGAATCGCGTCGGTCGCATTTACGGTGGCGGAATACGGTATACGATTGGTCCTCGTTGCGGAAAGCCCTTCGCTCGGGACATATACCGCGGAGGCATTTGCGGCGGCGGTGGCGCAGGTGGTGAAAGAGAAAGGCTACGGCGCGGTGTTCGCTCCGGCCTCGACGTTCGGGAAGGATTTCATGCCGCGCCTGTCCGGGCTGCTCGACGCCCCTCTGGCGAGCGACATCGTCGGGCTGGAGAAGGACGGGGACGCGTTGCGGGTGAAGCGCCCGATGTACGCAGGGAATGCGATCGGCACGGTGGCCCTTTCCGGCAGCCCGCTCCTCTTCACGGTGCGTCAGACCGCGTTCGATTCGGCAACCACATCGGGTGTAAAGGCCACGGTAGTAGGCACGACGGTGACCGTAGATGCAGGTCGGACTGCTTTCCTGTCCCGTCAGGAGACGAAATCGGAGCGGCCGGAGCTGACGGAGGCGCGGGTGATCGTCTCCGCGGGTCGCGGGATCAAGGCGCAGGAGAACTTCAAGATGGTCGAGGAGCTGGCGGACCTGCTCAACGCGGCGATCGGCGCGTCGCGTGCGGCGGTGGACGCGGGGTGGGCTCCGAACGACTGGCAGGTGGGGCAGACCGGGAAGATCGTCGCGCCGGAGCTCTACGTCGCGCTGGGGATCAGTGGAGCGATCCAGCACCTGGCGGGGATGAAGGACAGCAAGGTGATCGTGGCGATCAACAAGGACGAGGAGGCCCCGATCTTCCAGGTGGCGGATTACGGGCTGGTGGCCGACCTCTTCAAGGCGGTTCCCGAGCTGATCGCGGAGTTGAAGAAATCATTTGTCGCTACTGTCTGAGCGGAGAGAAACGATGCCGTCTTTCCTTAAATCACATGATGTCGCGATATTGCTGGATCTAAGCCCGGACGACGTAAACATCATGGCTCGGAAAGGTCTCATCAAGGGGAAAAAAATCGGGAAGCGGTGGCGTTTCCGGAATCACGATGTGAATAAATTCCTCGACAGGTGGAGCCTGATGCTCCCATCGGCATCTCCACCTGTCGGATGACCCGCTCCGGGAAGAGCGATGAAGTTAGTGAGCAGATGGCCACGATGAAGGAGAGCGGGCCAATCGGGACGCTCTGATCCGGCGGCAGAACCTGAAGAACGGCGGAGGCGCGGTGATGGAAACTCTTGAAGACATAAGAACCAGGAGGAGCGTACGCAAGTTCCTGGACAGGCCGGTCGAGCCGGAAAAACTCCATGCGGTGCTGGAAGCGGCGCGGGCAGCTCCTTCCTGGGCAAACCTGCAGTGCTGGCGGTTCGTGGTGGTGCAGGATCCGCAGGTGAAGGCGCGGATCAGCGAGCTGTCGTACGTCGAGGCGTACTTCGCGACAAAGAGCTACAAGGCCAACCCTGCGCAGAAGGGGCTGGCCCAAGCGCCGGTAGTGATCGTGGCCTGTGCGGACCCGGACCGGTCGGGGAACCTGCGAAATAAGCATTACTACATGACCGATCTCGGGATCGCCGCGCAGAACCTGATGCTCGCCGCCCATGCCGTAGGGCTGGGAACCGTTTTCGTGGGGGTCTTCAACGAGGAAGGGTTGTCCGAATTGCTCGGCATCCCCGCCGGCATCCGGATCGTCGGGCTCTTCCCCGTCGGTTATCCGCAGGAGGCAGGCAAGCCGGGGCCGCCGCGGAAATCATTGGACGAGATCGTCTTCTATGAGAAATGGAAGATAACCGGGGAATCCAAGGTATAGGCCGTCATCGTGGCGATCAGCAAGGACGAGGAGGCCCGGATCTTCCAGGTGGCGGTACTGCCTCTGGTGGGCGGCCTCTTCAAGGTTGTGCCGGAGATGCTCGATGAGATGAAGAAGTTGAATCGGCGTAGTCTCATTGGCGATCGATTGCTCTTGAGGAGGCAGACAACGTGAAAACGCAGGCTGCAAGGACGGATCGAGTTGGTTGACCGGGGTTGGACCGTCCCGGGTGTTGGTATCCACTGGGTCATCCGGTACGGGTACATCACGGTCT
The DNA here is from genome assembly GCA_035292425.1 of Bacteroidota bacterium. Classification (GTDB taxonomy): domain Bacteria; phylum Bacteroidota; class Ignavibacteria; order UBA10030; family SZUA-254; genus SZUA-254. The sequence continues at coordinate 1,509 of DATDQD010000272.1, read as the reverse complement.
CCCTGATTTCGTGACCCCTGCATGAAGCACCCCAGGGTATGCAAGGAGTGTCAGTTCTGGGTGACCCTTGCCGAGGATGACGGGTATTGTCGCCGCCCGGACCCTCGCACGCCAACCGGAGAACTGCCCCCCGACGAGGAAAACGAGCCTCCGGAAAACGGAGAACTCAAGGAAGACTGACCCTCTAGAATTTTTTGGCTCCCTCCCTGAGGAGTTCCTGGGTGGTTTCGATATACCAGCAATCGAGAAGTTCCTCGATCTTGGCTTCGTACTTTTTCTCATATCGGGAACGAATAACCTCTACCCTGTTGGCCTTCACCGCTGCGAATGCCTTTGGCTGGCGCTTGCAGAGTTCGGTAAGTTTCTCCAATGCCCTGCCTTCCACCTCTTCCTTGGGCAAGACTTCGTGAAGGATTCCGACCCGTTCCGCCTCGGTAGAACCGATGAAATCACCCGTGTAGAGCATGTCGGAAGCGATCCGGTCACCGACAATTTCCCGCAGCAACATATCGGGCAGATACGGCACGGGGAGGCCCAGTTTTATCTCGTTAAGCCCGATCAAGGTTTTTCCGGCTGCGCCGAAACGATAATCGCAAGTAAGCAGGAAGGTCTCCCCAGCTCCAAGGCAATGGCCTTTCACTGCGCATGCCGTCGGTTTCGGCATCGTGAACAGATCCAGGAGGATCCGATTGTACCGATAGAACAGATCTCTCAATCCGGATCGATCAAGTTCCAGCAGTTTCGGCACATCAAAACCGATGCAGAAGAATTTCCCTCCTCCCGCAAGCAACATTCCCTCGAATTCGTTTCGTATTTTCCCCAACAGGTCGGAAAGCTCGATTGCGAGCGCGGGGCTCACCGCGTTGGTTACCCCATTGTTCAGGCGAATAATTACTACCCTGTTGTGTTGCTCCAATGCGACAAGTCCCATGCTACCCTCCTTCCACAGAATGCACGTAGATCTCACGGGTCGATCCGGAAACGGTACGCGTCGAAGCGAAGGATACTACATCCACCGCCCGCCTAGATCAGTTATGCTCGTCTCGAGAAGGTTGGTGGGAGTGGTTGAGATCTGGAAGCCTGCCTGAACCGCTTCCTCCGTCGGGATCATCCATTGAAGTGATTCTCGAAGCGCAGGAAATCTCCAGGGAGCGAAGGATGAAGACAGGATATCGGACGCAATGGCTGTTAGGCGCGGCGCTGTTCGCCATGATCGCGGGGGGACCGACTCCCTCCGCCGGGGAGGAACCGTTGGTCGAAAAATACGTGCTTGGCAACGGGCTGACGGTCGTGATCCGGCCGAACCCGTCGTCGCCGGTGGTGGCGGTGCAGGCCTGGGTCAAGGCGGGCAGCACCACGGAGCCGGAATCCCGCGCGGGGATGTCCCACATCCTCGAGCACATGGCGTTCAAGGGGACGAAGCGCCGGGGGCCCGGGGAGATCGCCCGGGAGGTCGAGTCGGTGGGGGGCGAGATCAACGCCTACACGAGCTTCGACCAGACGGTCTAC
>DATDQD010000271.1:0-17216 GCA_035292425.1 Bacteroidota bacterium | reverse complement strand
GTACGTCCCCAAGTCCACCGACATCTTCGAGAAGGCGATCCGCGAGCAGGCGGAGATCGCCATGGAGGAGGCGGACGCCATCATCTTCGTTGTGGACGCGCTCTCCGGCGTCACGCCCCTCGACCGGGACATCGCCGGGATGCTCAGGAGCTCCCCCAAGAAGATCCTGCTCGTCGCGAACAAAGTCGACGGGCCGGCGCGCGAGGGGGAGGCGGCCCAGTTCTTCGCCCTCGGGCTCGGCGACCCGGTGCCCCTCTCCGCCCTCGGGGGACGCAGGATCGGCGATTTCCTGGACGACCTCGTCGCCGCGATCGGGGCGGAGGGCCCGGTCCCGGAAGAGGACGAAGGGATGCTGAAGCTCGCGGTCGTCGGGAAGCCGAACGTGGGGAAATCCACCCTCGTGAACGCGCTTCTCGGGAAGGAACGGAACATCGTGACCGACATTCCCGGCACAACCAGGGACTCGATCGATTCCATGCTGACGCACGAGGGCGAGGAGTTCATGCTCATCGACACGGCCGGCCTCCGGAGGAAGAGCAGGATCAAGGAGAGCGTCGAATTCTACAGCGCCATGCGGACCCTCAAGACGCTCGAGCGGTGCAACGTGGCGGTCCAGCTCGTCGACGCGGCCGGGGGAATGGACAAGCAGGACCTGCACATCGTGGAGGAGATCTGCACCCGCCGGAGGGGCGTCATCCTCGCGGTGAACAAGTGGGACGCGGTGGAAAAGGACACCCAGACGGCGCTGGCATACGAGAAGGCGATAGGGAAGATGCTCCGAAAGTACGATTACATCCCGCTGATATTCATCTCCGCACTGAAAAAACAGAGGATCTTCAAGGTGGTGTCGCTGGCGCGGAGTGTCCACGCGCAGTTCAGACGCCGCATCGCGACGAACAAGCTGAACAACGTCCTCCTGCCCGAGATCGAACGCCGCCCCCCTTCGTCGGCTTCCGGGCGGGAAATCAGGATCAATTACATCACCCAGACCAGGACGGGGCCCCCCCTGTTCGCTTTTTTTTCGAACGATCCGCTGAAAATCAAGACGGAATACAAGCGCTTCCTGGAGAACCGGCTGCGGGACCATTTCGGCTTCAAGGGCGTGCCGGTCTCCATGGTCTTCAGGAAAAAAAACCGCTGAACCGGCAGGCCCGGCGGACCCCCGGGGCGATTCACCTTGACATTCACGCCACCCCCGTTTATATTCATCGATAAGGTTTATCATCGTTCTACGGCCCTTGCCGCCGTCCGGGAACCGAGATGCGCAACGGTATTTATAAGAAGAAACTCGACGATCTCCTCGCCGTCTGCAGAAAAAATTTGCGGACTGTGAACGAAGATTTAATAAGGCGGGCGTTCGAATTCAGCCTGGAGGCGCACCGGAACGACATCCGGGCCTCCGGCGATCCCTTCTTCAACCATCCCTACGAAGTCGCCCTCATCGTCGCCAAAGAAATCCCCCTGGACGACGTGTCGGTGGTCAGCGCGCTCCTGCACGACGTCGCCGAGGACACCGATTACGAGATCAAGGATATCCGGCAGGAATTCGGCGATACCATCGCCGATATCGTCGACGGTGCGACGAAGATCACGGACATCTTCAGAAGCCACGAGATCACCCAGGCGGAGAGCTACCGCAAGATGCTTCTCTCGATGGTGAACGACATCCGCGTGATGCTCCTGAAGTTCGCCGACAGGCTCCACAACATGAGGACGCTGGAATACCTGCCGGCCGACAAGCGGGTGAGGCTGGCCCGGGAGACCCTCGACATCTACGCCCCGTTCGCCCACCGGTTCGGCCTCGCGAAGATCAAGTGGGAACTGGAGGACCTCGCCTTCAAGTACATCAATCCCGTGGAGTACGAGGAGCTGGCGAGGAGCCTGAAGTCCCGCCGCCGGGAGCGGGAGAGCTACATCCGGAAGTTCATTGTGCCGATTGAAAAGCGGCTCGAGGCCGACAAGATCGCCTTTGTGATCGAAGGGAGGCCGAAACACCTCTTCAGCATCCACAGCAAGATGGTGGCGAGGAACAAGCAGCTCGACGAAGTCTATGACCTCTTCGCCGTGAGGATCATCCTCGACACCGACAACCCGAACGACTGCTTCACGGTTTACGGCATCATCTCGTCGATCTACCTCCCCATCCCGGAACGCTTCAAGAATTACATCTCCATGCCGAAGAAGAACGGTTACCAGTCGATCCACGCGACGGTGGTCGGCCCCGAAGGGAAGATGGTGGAGATACAGATCCGGACGAGGGCGATGCACGAAATCGCGGAGAAGGGGGTCGCCGCCCACTGGAGGTACAAGGAGAATCTCTCCCGCCTCGACGAGGAACTCGAAAACTGGATCTCCTGGGTCCGCGAGATCTTCGAGCGCTCCGACGAGGAGGCGCCGGACCAGCAGCTGATGGAAAGCTTCAAGCTGAACCTCTACCAGGACGAGATCTACGTTTTCACACCCCGGGGCGAATTGAAAATCCTCCCCCAGGGCTCCACGCCGGTGGATTTCGCCTACGCCGTCCACTCCAACATCGGAAATCATTGCCTGAGCGCCAAGGTCGGGGGGAAAATCGTTCCCCTGGACCACGTGCTGCGCAGCGGCGACCAGATCGAGATCATCACCTCGAAGAACCAGACGCCCAACGCCGACTGGGACAAATTCGCGGTCACCCACCGGGCCAAGTCCCATATCCGCCGGTGGATCAAGGAAGAACAGCGGAAATCGGTGAGGTCGGGGAAGGAGCTCTGGGAGAAACGGGCGAAAAAACACAAACTCTCCATCAACGAGGACGACCTCGTCAGGTACGCGCACGATTTCGGCGCCGACGACATGGGGGAATTTTATGACAGGATCCACAACGGACTGATCGACGCCGACACAGTCATCCGCGAAATTGAGATCGAGCAGAAACATCCCAGGCCGGAGAGCCAGGGCCGCCCGGAAGGGCAGCCGGGCCTCTTCAACCGTTTCATTTCGACCGCCAGGAACATCACCGGCGGGATCACGGTCCTCGGCCGGCAGGACGCCTACCTGCACAGTTTCGGGAAGTGCTGCAACCCGATCCCCGGCGACGAGATCGTCGGGTTCATCACCAAGGGTGAGGGGGTCAAGATCCACCTGAAGAAGTGCCAGAACTTCGCCCGGATGGCGGAACTGCAGCCGCAGAGGGTCGTGGAGGTCGGCTGGCCCCCGGTAAACGGCGCGGAATACGCCGCGGCGATCCGTATCTCCGGGGAGGACAGGACCGGACTCCTGAACGAGATCACGCACCTCATCTCGAGCTACCAGAACACGAACATCCGGGGCGTAAAAATCGACGTGAAGGATTCGATGTTCGACGGCAGCATCATGATCAACGTGAAGAATACCGAACACCTGAACCGGATCATCGAGAAGCTGAAAAACGTCAGGGGCGTTTCCCACGCGGAACGCCTCGTCGAGTGACGGCCGGGGACACCCATGACGCGATCGAGGAAACCGACATACACGAAGAAGGATATCGCCAGGAAGCTCTCCGCGCTGTCGGGGGAGAACCGGCGGGCGAGCTCAGCGTGGGTCGACCGCATCTTCACGGTCCTGAGGGAGACCATGATGTCCGCCAATCCCGAACTCCGCATCGAGATCCGCGATTTCGGCGTTTTCGAGGTGAAGGTGACCAAATCCAAACCGAAGGCGAGGAATCCGAAGTCAGGGGAAATCATCTTCGTTCCGTCGCGGAGGAAAACGCATTTCAAACCGAGCAAGCTCCTCAGGGGCTTCCTCTCCAAACCGCTCCCGGGCGCGCCCGGCCGGCAGGCCTGACCCCGGATGGAAACCCCTCCGAGGGTCCTCGGCATCGACTACGGTCGCAGGAGGGTGGGGATCGCCGTCAGCGACCCCCTGGGGATCATCGCGCGCGGCGTGACCGTCCTGGAGCGCACGAGAACGCTCGCGGCGGACATCTGCAGGCTTGCCGCCGAGCTCGGGGCGGGGACGCTGGTGGTGGGGATGCCGCTCACGCTCAGGGGCACGAAGGGAGAGATCGCCGCGGAAGTGGAGGAGTTCATCGCGGCCCTGGAGCGGACCTGCGGCCTTCCGGTCATCGCGGTGGACGAACGATTCTCCTCGTCGCGGGCCCGGTCGACACAATTCAAGATGGGGGTACCGAAAAAAAAACGCCGGATAAAAACCGATATCGACCGGATGGCGGCCGCCCTGATCCTGCAGGACTATCTCGATCGGCGGAGCGCGCCGGACGCGGCCCCGCCGGCCTGAGAACCCCCCGGCCCGCAGCCGCGAGAATCATCACCATCAACGGACCGCAGACCCATGAATTTCCGCGACGTGAACAGCCTGATCGATGAAGGGGAGGGCTTCACCATCGAGTTCAAGCGGCGCATCTCCTCTCCGGAAAAGATCGCGAGGACGCTGATCTCCTTCGCGAACACCAGGGGCGGGACCATCCTCTTCGGCGTCGACGACGACGGTTCCATTGTGGGCGTCGAAAGCGAGAAGTCCGAAATCGAGATGATCGGCATCGCCGGAAAGGATTTTTGCGATCCCCCCGTGGAGACGGCCATCGACATCGTGGCGTTCGACGGTCTGGACGTGATCGTCTGCACGGTGAGCGAGAGCCGGACCAAGCCGCACTACTACCTGGGAGACCGGGACCACCTCAACGGCGAGAGCACGAGGGTCTACATCCGGGTCAATGACAAAACCATGATGGCCAGCAGGGAGGTCGTGAAAATCCTCAGGGACGAACGTCCCGACGAACCGCCGCTGACCGTCACGATCGGGCGGAACGAGAAGCGGCTCTTCGAATACCTCGATCGAAGCGAGCGGATCACGCTCCGGGAGTTCGGCCGGATGGTGAACATCAGCGACCGCCGGGCGTCGAGGATCCTGGTGAGCCTTGTCAGGGCCGGCGTGATCAGGATCCATACACACGAAAAGGAAGAATTTTTCACGCTCGCCCACGACATTTAAGCGGACGTTATCCCGGCGGACTCCTCACCGCCGCTTCCGCTCCCGGACGTTTCCCCTGCGCATCGGGCCCCCCGTTTGACCGGGGGAAAAACTTTCTTACATTCCTGAGCATTTTGCGGCCACCCCGGACGCCAGCGAGGCGACCCGGCGGGGCCGGGCATTGGATCGATTATGGCGAAAACAGACGAAAGCACCGTACCGGTCGACGAGTTGATTTTCCGGGCCGTCAGGAGCATGAACGAGGGCGCATGCGTGACGGATGGGGAAGGCGCCATCCGTTTTGCGACCGATGCATTTGCGAAGCTCTGCGGGAAACCGGTCGAACAGCTCATCGGTTCCCGGGTGGGGGCGATCTTCTCCCCCGGCGAGTTCGAGAAAATCCTGGCCGGCATCCGGAAGAGCTCCCCCGGCGACGAATGGCGGTTCGAAATTTTCCACGCCGGACCGGACGGCCTCAGGTTCCCTTGCGACCTGACCGTCAGGAAAATCCGCGACGTCCCGGCCGGGAGACTCGCCTATCTCTACACGGCGGCCCCCATCACGCCGGGCCACGCCGACGACAAGGTCCGGGAAGCGGTCTATCAGATCGCCGACGCATCGGACAACGCTTCCACGCTGGACGAACTCTACATGTCCCTCCACCGCATCATCAGCACGGTGATGCCCGCGAACAATTTCTACATCGCGATTTTCGACGCCGAGGCGAACGTCCTCAGCTTCCCCTATTTCGTCGACGAGGTGGACGAACCGGCGCCGCCGCAGAAACCGGGACGGGGAATGACGGAATACGTCATCCGGAAGGGAACGTCGCTCCTCTGCACGCTCGACGTCCACGAGGATCTCGTCCGGAGGGGAGAGGCGGTACTGATCGGCGCCCCGTCGGCGATCTGGCTGGGGGTGCCCCTGATCGTCGAGAAAGAGGTGATCGGCGCCATGGTCGTGCAGCATTACAGCGACGAGAAGGCGTACGGCGAAAGGGAGCAGCGCATTCTGGAATTCATGTCATCTCAGATCGCCAGGGTCATCGAGCGGAAACGCTCCGAGCGGGCGCTGCGCCTGAGCAGCGAACGGTACCAGCGCTTCCTGGGACAGAGCTTCGAGGGGATCTGGAGGGTCCAGTTTCACGACCCGGTCCCGGTCGTCCTGCCGCACGAGGAACAGGAAAACCGTTTCTTCGCGAACGGGTACTTCATCGAATGCAACGACGTCATGGCCGGGATGCTCGGGTTCGGCAGGGGAGGCGAGGTGTGCGGAAGGAAAATCGCACATTTCATGCTGCCCACGATGCCCGACAACCGGGCGCTCGTCCTGAAATTCATCGCGTCGGGGTATCATGTCAAGGAAGCCGACGTGCACCGGACGGGCAGCGACGGCTCGGAGAAATATTTCCTGCTGAATCTCATCGGGATCGTCGAGAACAGCGCCCTCGTCGAACTCTGGGGAACCCAGCGGGACGTGACCGAACGGCGGCTCGCGGAAATCCGGGTCAACGACTCCGAAAAGAAGTACCGTTCCATCTTCGAAGGTTCCCAGGACGCCATCTTCGTCTGCTCGACGGGGGGGAAGATCCTCGACGTGAACCACGCGGCGGTGGATCTCTTCGGCTACCCCTCGGCCTCCGACGTCCTGGGGATGCACAACATGGACGCCCTTTTCGCGAAACCCGCGCAGGTGGAGGAGTACCGCAAGAGGCTCTCACAGGACGGGTCGATCCGGGATTTTGAGTTCGAACTGAAGAGGAAGGACGGGGATTCAAGGGTGGTCATCGTGAGCGCGTCCGCCGAAACCGACCCTCTGGCGGAGACCGTGACCCACCGCGGTTTCATCAGGGACATCACCGACAGGAGGCGTCTGGAGGAACAGTTCCGTCAGGCCCAGAAGATGGAAGGGATCGGGACGCTCGCCGGCGGTATCGCGCACGATTTCAACAATCTCCTCGGGATCATCCTCGGCTTTACCCAGCTCCTCGAAGCCGGGCCCGCCGATCCGGAGCGGTTTTCGAAGAGCATCGAGACCATCAAGCGGGCCATCGAGCGGGGGAGCGGCCTGGTGAGGCAACTCCTGACCTTCGCGCGCCGCGCCGATCCCTCGTTCCACACCCTGAACGCCAACGATATCATCGGCGAACTGATCCGGATGCTCAGGGAAACCATTCCCCCGAGCATCACGATCGTCGCGGAGCTCGACGAGCGCCTCCCGTCCATCACCGCGGACCATGGCCAGTTGCACCAGGCGCTGCTGAACTTATGCGTCAACGCCCGCGATGCGATCCTGGACCCCCGGAGGGACTCCGACAACGGCACGCTGACGCTGAGCACCGCCAGCATCGACGGCGCCGCGCTGCGTAAAAAGTTCGGGAACGCGCTTCTTGACCGGTACGTCGTGGTCACGGTCCGCGACGACGGCGTCGGGATGGACGAAGAGACCAGGGCGAGGATCTTCGAACCCTTTTTTACCACGAAGGAACTCGGCCAGGGCACCGGCCTCGGGTTGTCGGTGGTGTACGGCGTCCTGAACAGCCACCAGGGATACGTCGAGGTCGAGAGCCGCGCCGGGATAGGAACCTCCTTCCATCTCTATTTCCCGATCAGCGATGCGCTCTATCCGCCGGTGGTCCGCGTCTCCGAGACCACCGGGGAACTCCCCGCCGGGAGCGAAACGATACTGGTGGTGGAAGACGAGGAAATGCTCCGTGACCTCCTGAAAACCTTCCTGGCGGGCAACGGGTACACGGTCCTTACGGCGCAGAACGGCGAGGAGGGTCTCGAATTGTTCCGGCAGCACCGGCACAACATCGCGCTCGTCCTGTCGGACATGGGGCTTCCGAGACTGGGCGGCTGGGAGATGTTCCAGCAGATGCTGGAAATCGATTCCGGCGTCAGGGTGATTCTCGCCAGCGGCTACTTCGATCCGAACCTGAAGATGGACCTCCTGAAGGCGGGAGCGAAGGATTTCATGCAGAAACCGTATATCCCGGACAACATCCTCCGGAGGATCCGGGAAGTCATCGACGCGGACTGAGAAGACGGGAGCGTCAGCTCCCGCCGCCGGCGGCTATCCTCGCGCAGGCGAACACGGCGATCCCGAAAGCCACCGCGGCGTTCAGCGATTGCTTCATCCCGTACATCGGGATGTCGATGGCCATGTCCGCCGCCCCAACGATCTCCTTTCTGATCCCCGTAATTTCGTTCCCCACGACGAGGCAAACCGGGAAATCGCCGGCCCTCAGCGAATCGTAGGGCCTGCTGATGTCGGTGTGCTCCACCAGGCAGATCTTCACGCCATCGCGTTTCAGCGACGCGATTGCTTCCAGCGGATCGCTGACGTATTCCCACGGCACGGTCGCCGTCGCGCCGAGGGCCGTTTTGTCGATCTCCTTCCGGGGAGGGGAAGGCGTGTACCCCGCGAGGATGAGTCGGGCGACTCGTGCGCCGTCCGCCGTCCGGAAGATCGACCCCACGTTATAGAGACTGCGGATGTCGTCGAGAAGCGCGTAAATGGGGAATCGCTCCATTTTCGCCAGATCGGATGCGGTAAACCGTTTCCCCGCGATCTCGTGGTGTTCGAGCTTTCTCATGGCTTTCGGGTAATATACACCGAATCGGGATGCCATCCCCCGCGATTGATTCGGAGGAGGGAATTCACTATATTAATTTTCCTGAAATTCTTCAAAAAACATCGCATTTGAAGAAATTGGTCATCGCGATCGACGGCCCCGCAGCCTCCGGTAAGAGCACGACGGCGCGGCTGGTCGCCGAACGGCTCGGATATCTTCATGTCGATACGGGCTCGATGTACCGGGCGATGACCCTCAAAGTGCTCCGCTCGGGCGTGGACCCGGCCGACGCCCCGGGCGTCGACGCGCTCGCGCACACGACCGAAATCACGATCACGACGGAATCGGGCCGCCCGGGAGTACGACTCGACGGCGTGGACGTATCACATGAAATCAGGTCACCCGAGGTCACCCGCGCAGTAAGCCAGGTGAGTTCTCTCCGGTCCGTGCGCGAACTGATGGTCCGGGAACAGCGCCGCCTCGCTGCGGGGGGCGCTGTGGTGCTCGAGGGCAGGGACATCGGGAGTGTGGTGCTTCCCGGGGCCGACGTGAAAATCTTTCTCGTCGCCGACTCGGCCGAAAGGGCCAGGCGGCGCCGGAAGGAACTCCTGGAAACAGGGGTCGAGGTCGGATCCGAAGAACTCGAAGCGGAGATCAGAGAGCGGGACCGGAAAGACAGTTCCCGTGACATCAGTCCCCTCCGGAAGGCCGACGACGCAATCGAGGTGGACACATCCGGTCTGACCGTGTCCGAACAGGTGGAGCGGATACTGGAGGTGGTGAGGAAGCGCCTGGGCGGGAACGAACAGCGGATCCGCTGACGCCGGAGCGATCGGGATCGCCCGGCAACAACCGATTTTTCAAGTCATCATAACTCACTGGAACCACGACCAACAACACGGCCGCGTTCCCGCGGCTCATGGTGGATGACTTCCATGACGCTGCAGGCCGCGGACGAAAGCACCGGCGCCTCACGGCCCGGTACGATCCGCTAGGAGAAGCAATGGCGACACGCAACGAAACGAGGGACGCGAAGCACGCGCCTTCGGATAAATCTCACGACAGGACAGAACACGCCCGCCCCCGGCCGCATTCCGTCAACAGGATGACGTTTTCGGAGATCGAGGAGCGCGAGTATTCCGAGCAGGAACACAGCGATCTCGAAAAGCTGTATAACCAGACCTTCGGAACGATCTTCGAAGGGCAGATCGTCAAGGGCAGGGTGGTCGCGGTCACCGACGCCGGTGTGGCGATCGACATCGGGTTCAAATCCGAGGGCCTCGTCCCCCTGGCGGAATTCCCGAATATCGACGAACTGCGTCCCGACGACGAGGTCGAGGTGTTCCTCGAGAGCGTCGAAAACAAGGAGGGACAGCTCGTCCTGTCGCGCAAGCGCGCCGACTTCATGCGCACCTGGGAAAGGATCATCAATGCCTACGACAAGGGCGAAATCCTCCAGGGCAAAATCACGCGCCGGATCAAGGGCGGGCTGGTCGTGGACCTCATGGGCATCGACGCGTTCCTCCCGGGATCGCAGATCGACATCAGGCCGGTCCGCGATTTCGACCAGTACCTCGGCAAGACGATGGACTTCAAGGTCGCCAAGGTGAATCATCCGAACGAGAACGTCGTGGTGAGCCACAAGGTGCTCATCGAGGCCGAAATGCAGGAACAGCGCGACGCCATCATGAACAGCCTCCAGAAGGGACAGGTTCTCGAGGGGAACGTCAAGGCCATCACGGACTTCGGCGTGTTTATCGACCTGGGCGGCATCGACGGGCTGATCCACATCACCGACCTCTCCTGGGGACGCATCAACCATCCCTCCGAGGTGGTGAAGCTGGACCAGACGATCAGCGTCGCGGTCCTGGATTTCGACGAGGCGAAGCGGCGGATCTCCCTCGGCCTCAAGCAGCTCCTCCCGCATCCCTGGGAAAACATTGAAACGAAGTACCCCGTCAGCACGAAAGTGACGGGCAAGGTTGTTTCCCTGGCGGATTACGGCGCCTTCATCGAGATCGAGAAGGGCATCGAGGGGCTCATCCACATCTCCGAGATGAGCTGGACGCAGCACATCAAGCATCCCTCGCAGGTGGTCTCGATGGGGCAGATGATCGACGCCGTCATCCTCAGCCTCGACAAGGACAACAAGAAAATCTCCCTCGGGATGAAGCAGCTCGAGCCCGATCCCTGGCTGAGCCTGCTCGAGAAATACCCGGTGGGCTCGAAGCACAACGGCGTGGTCCGCAACCTGACCAATTTCGGCGTTTTCGTCGAACTCGAAGAGGGCGTGGACGGGCTCGTCCACATCTCCGACCTCTCCTGGACCAAGAAGATCCGTCACCCGGGCGAGGTGGTCAAGAAAGGCGAACGTCTCGACGTGGTCATCCTCGGCATCGACGTGGACCAGCGGAGGATCTCCCTCGGGCACAAGCAGGTGAAGGACAACCCGTGGGATTCGTTCGAGGAGGCCTTCAGGCCCGGAGCGCCCACCGAGGGCAAGATCGTGAGGATCATCGAAAAGGGCGTGATCGTCGAGCTCCCGACGGGCGTGGACGGGTTCGTCCCGGCGTCGCAGCTCGCGCTCTCCCCGGTCAAACAGGTCGCGGACTCCTTCCATGTCGGCGATTCCCTCCCGCTCCAGGTGATCGAGTTCGACAAGGACAGCAAGAAGATCGTCCTGTCGGTGGTCGAATATCTGAAGGGCAAGGAGCAGAAGATCATCGACGACTACGCCTCGAAGCACAAGCTGCCGGCGATGACCCTGAGGGACGTCGCGAGCATCTCCCAGAAACCGGGCGACGCCGCGGGCGCGCGCGACCAGCCGCCGACATCGGATTTCCTGATCTGACGGGTGCGGCGGAAACCGTCATGACGGAGCGTTGTCGCCTGCGGCAGCTCTCCCTCTTTTCCGGGCCATGAAAAAGGCGTCGTTCCATACGCTCGGGTGCAAACTCAATTACACCGAGACCGTCACGCTCAGCAGGCGGTTCCGCGATCGCGGGTACGCGATCGTCGGCCCCCATGAACGCCCGGACGTCTTCGTGCTGAATACCTGTACCGTGACGGAGAGGGCCGACCGGGAGTGCCGGCAGATCATCAGGCGCGTCCTCCGCAATTCCCCCGAAACGTTCGTCATCGTCACCGGGTGCTACGCCCAGCTGAACGCGCGGGAGATCGCGTCGATCGGAGGCGTGGACCTGGTCCTCGGAAGCTCCGAAAAATTCTCCGCGGCGGAGCTCGCGGGCACCCTCGAAAAAAAACCGCTTCCGCAGATCTTCGTCTCCTGCATCGACGCCGAGGGGGACTGCGCGGAGGCGTTTTCGGGGGAGGAGGGGACCCGCACCCGGGCATTCCTCAAGATCCAGGACGGATGCGACTACGCCTGCGCCTTCTGCACGATACCCCTCGCGCGCGGCGCCAGCAGGAGCCTCCCCATGGAGAACATCCTCGCCGCGGCCGTGCGACTCGGGGATGAGGGGTACAGGGAGGTGGTCCTCACGGGCGTGAACGTCGGCGACTACGGGCGGACGTCGGGGGTCGCGCTCCTCGATCTGCTCAGGCGGCTCGACACGGTCGGATCGGTGGAGCGCTTCCGCATCAGTTCGATCGAACCGAATCTCCTCTCCGACGAGCTCCTCCGCTTCATTCTCGGATCCCGCAGGTTCGTCAACCATTTTCATCTTCCCCTCCAGAGCGGCTCCCGGGAGATCCTGCGCGCCATGAAAAGGCGATATACCCGGGACCACTACGGGGAACTCGTCGGGAAAATCCGTTCCATGGATCCCCGCGCGGGGATCGGCGCGGACGTCATCGTCGGATTCCCGGGCGAGACACCCTCCCGTTTCGGCGAAACGGTCAGCTTCCTGGAGCGCCTCCCGCTCTCGTACCTGCACGTCTTCACCTATTCGGAGAGGGAAAACACCGTTGCCGCCGGGATGCGGAACCCGGTCGAACCCCGTGAACGTTACCATCGCAGTGAAAGGCTCAGGGGACTCGGCCGCCGGATCCGGGCGGCGTTCAACGCGGGATTCGTGGGGGAAACCGTCGACGTGCTTCTCGAGAATGCGTCGGCGGGCGGGGTCACCACGGGTCTCACGACGAATTATATCCGCGTCGCGGTCAGGGACGCCGCGGACCTGGTGAATCGCATCGTCCCGGTCACCGTCGATGGATCGTCGGACGACGTCTGTACAGGATCTCTCGCGCTGCGGCCCCGGGCTGCGGTCGCGTAACCAGGCAACATTTACACAGGAGAACACCGTGGCATCCATCCGAACGACAGGACTTTTCGGGGCGGCCTGCTTCGCCTCCCTTCTCGCGGTCTCACCGGCATCCGGACAGTCCTCCGCCGGGCCCGTCCCCCCGGCATTTTCGGTCGACATGACCGGCCCGTCGGCCGGCAGGGCCGCCGGCGCGTTTTCCGCGGTCCCCCGGGATGGCGGCATCACCGGCGGGGGCTCCAAAAGCGTCGGCCTGGCGGTGATCTATTCCCTCCTCCTCCCCGGCATGGGGGAACTCTACGCGGGCGATTACGGGTCGGGGAAATATTTCACCGGCGCTGACGGAGTCCTCTGGCTCACGCTCGGCGGGGTCGACCTCCATGCCCGCTCCCTGCGCGACGATGCGCGGACGTTCGCCGCCCTGCACGCCGGATTCGACCCCTCCGGCAAGGACGACACGTATTATGTCAACGTGGGGGATTTCGGAGACATCTACGCCTACAACGAACAGGTCCTCAGGGACCGCGACGCGTACAAGCTGTACGATCCCGCTTCGCCGCTCTACTGGAAGTGGGATTCCGGGGGCAACAGGGAGCTCTACCGCGATCAGCGGGTCGCCTCCGAAGGGATGTTCAATAATACAAGGTTCGTCGTCGCCGCCCTGGCGGTCAACCGCGTCCTCAGCGCGATCAACGCCGCCAGGCTCGTGATCTCGGGCAACCGGGAGGGTCCCGGCGGCGCCCTCGACATCGGGGCCAGGGTGCTCGGCGGCCCGCTCCATCCCCACGGCATCGCCATCTCGGTCACCCGACAATTCTGACGTCGCGGCGTCCTCCCGCGCCGGACCCCGGGCCCGCAGGCATGCGGAACATCAAACTCGTCATCGAATACGACGGAGGCGCCTACGCCGGGTGGCAGCGCCAGGCCGGCGACCCGACCGTCCAGGCCGCAATCGAGAACTCCCTGGCCACCCTCCTGCGCGAACCGGCCACACTCATCGGGGCGGGACGGACCGACGCCGGCGTGCACGCGCGGGGACAGGTGGCGAACTTCCGCACCGCCTCGGCGATGGAGCCGCCCCGGATCGCCCGCGGGCTGAACGCCCTCCTCCCGGACGACATCGCCGTCCTCGCCTGCGAAGAGGCGCCCGAATCGTTCCACGCGCGATTCGACGCCGTTGCCCGGCGCTACGCCTACACCATTTCCACATCCCCGACGGCCCTCGAACGCCGTTACGTCTGGCACGTAAAATTCACCCTCGATCTCGATCCGATGCGGGACGCCGCGGCGTCGGTCCTCGGCACCCACGACTTCACCTCATTCTGCCGCGCCGGGGCCGACGTGCGCCACCACGTGTGCACCGTGCGCGACGCCGCCTGGAGCGCATCCGGCGCCCGGATCCGATTCGCGATCACCGCCGACCGTTTCCTCCACGGGATGGTGCGCGCGCTCGTGGGATCGATGGTCGACGTCGGACGGGGATACCGCGACGCCGGCGAGTTCCGCGGGATGCTGGCGAAGGAAAACCGGTGCGAGGCGGGCCCTGCCGCCCCGGCCCGCGGCCTGGTCCTGGAGGAGGTCTACTACTGATTCGCGTTTTTCGGCGTCAATTTTGCGATGTCCCCCCATTCTCGTACATTGACGTGGTGATGATCCATATGGTAATGCCGACAGCGGGCGTGGCGACTCGATGAGCTTCTCACAGGTGATAGGGAATCTGCTCTTTCTTCTCCTCCTGGTCCTGGCGAACGGCTTCTTTGTCGCCGCGGAGTTCGCCATCGTCAAAGTGCGTTCCTCGCAGATCGCCCACAGGGTGAAATCGGGACACCGCCGCGCGGCCCTCGCCAAGAACATCGTGGACCACCTCGATGCCTACCTTTCGGCCACCCAGCTCGGCATCACCTTCGCGAGCCTCGCGCTGGGCTGGGCGGGGGAACCGATCCTCGCGACGATGATCGAATCGCCGCTGTCCCTCCTCGGCGTCAGCGATTCCCGGCTGGTCCATGCCATCTCCTTCAGCGCGAGTTTCGGCCTGCTGACATTCATGCATATCGTCATCGGGGAGCTCGCTCCGAAATCGCTGGCCATCCGCTACCCCGAGTCCACGACGCTCATGGTTTCGATCCCCCTCCAGCTCTTCTACCGGGTGTTCAAGCCCGTGATCTTCATCCTGAACGGGACGGCGAATTTCTTCCTCCAGGCCATCGGCATCCCGCCGGCCTCCACCAGGGAACTCCTGCACTCGCCCGAGGAGCTGGAAATCATCGTGCGCGAGGGCGCCCGGTCGGGCATCATCGACGAGACCGAGAAGGAGCTCATCACCAGCATCTTCGAATTTTCGGAGACGCTCGCCAAGGAAATCATGGTGCCCAGGACGGACATGGTGGCGATCGACAACACCATTGCGCGCGAGGCGCTCATCAGGAGGGTCACCGAGGAGGGATATTCCAGGATGCCGGTCTACCGGGAAAACGTGGACAACATCCTCGGGATCATCCACACGAAGGACCTGCTGAGCCTGGTCGAGCACCGTGACCTGATCGTGCTCGACGACATCATCCGGCCCGCGCATTTCGTGCCCGGCACCATCAAGATCAGCACGCTGCTCCGCGAACTGCAGCAGCGCAAGATCACCATGGCGATCGTGGTCGACGAGTTCGGCGGCACGCTCGGGCTGGTGACGATCGAGGACATCCTTGAGGAAATCGTCGGGGAAATCCACGACGAGTACGACGAGGTGCTCAAGGAGTTCGAACAGGTCGCCCATGACGCGACGCTCGTCGACGCCGGCGTGCCGATCAGGGATTTCAACGAGCGGTTCGGGTCGGACCTCCCGGTGGACGGCGAGTACGACACCATCGGCGGTTTCATCTTCAAGGTCAGCGGCCGCATCCCCGAGAACCAGGAGGTGATCCAGTACGACAACCTCCAGTTCACCGTGACCAAGAAGGGCCAGCGGAGGATCCGACAGGTCAAGGTCCGCCGCGTCGCGGGGGAAAACGCGCCATGACCCCGCACCGCCGGGCGCTTCGCCCCGCCGGATCCGGTCCCGGACGATGAAAAACCAGAACGCCATCATCCTCTTCGCGCGGACCCACGAGATCACCCGATCGGGCGGGAACGAGCCTTTCGCCGCACTGCCGTGGGACGATCTCGATTCGGTGTTCCATGCCTGCGTCGGAGATCTTCTCCATGCGGCCGCGTCCGTCCCGGAAACGGACGTCCTCCTCTACAGGAGCGCCCAGTTCCCCGCCGAGAAGCTGATCGTTCCCGCCGGTAACGGCGTCCGCCAATTCGAGATGGGGCAGGGGGATTTCGGCGAATGCGCACAGCAGGCGATCGAAAGCGCGTTCCTCGAATATTATCACCGGGTCGTCGTCATCGTGGAGAACAATCCCCTCCTCCGGGGGGAGGACTTCCTCCAGGCGGCCGACCAGCTCGGCGTGGAGGACGATTGCGCGGTGATCACGCCGGCGGACGACGGCGGGATCGTCCTCGCGGCGCTGAAAACCAACTACCCGTCGCTCTTTTTCGGGAAGGGGGGGAGTGCCGTCGGCCCGCCGTCCGGCGTCCTCGCCCGGCTCTGCGAGCTGGACGTGATGGTTTTCCCGACGCGGCCGTCCTTCATGCTCGACTCGACCGCGAACATCGACCGTCTCCGCGAAGAAGTGGCCGGACGCGATCCCGGAAGTCCCGATTTCCCGAAACGCACCAGCGCGGCCTTCAGGGCGCTGGAACGGAAATACAAATGGAGAAAGACGCACGCGTGAATGTCGCGGTCTACGGGGGCACGTTCAACCCGCCCCATTGCGGGCACCTCATCGTCGCCGAGAGCGTCCGGGAAACGCTGCGCCTCGCCCGCATCCTGTTCATCCCGACCAGCACGCCCCCCCACAAGGGCGCCCTCTCCCTGGCCCCCGCTCCCGACCGCCTCGCCATGACGAAGCTGGCCGTCGAGGGGAACGACGGGTTCGAAGCGTCCGACATCGAGGTGGCAAGGGGAGGGCTCTCCTACACCGTCGATACGCTCAGGGCCGTCGCCGCCCGTCACCCGGGTTCCCGGCTGAAACTTTTAATCGGAGCGGACAACGTCTTCGACTTCGAGGGGTGGAAATCGCCCTCCGACATTCTTGATATTGCAGACCTCGTCGTGATGAGCCGGCCCGGGTACGAGATCCGGAAGTCGCGCTCCGGGTTCCTCGCCCACGCGTCCCTCGTGACGGTGCCGCAGATCGGCATTTCGGGCACCGACATCCGGCGGCGGGTGAAATTCCACCAGTCGATCCGGTACCTGGTCCCCCCACCGGTCGGGGAATATATCCGCCGTCACGGGCTCTATAAATAAATATTGTGCCTTTTTTCAGATATCCCTACATTATCAGCAGGCATTTCGTTTCAACCTTATTCCGGAGAAATATCATGAGAGTTCTGTGGGCGGTGGGTCTGTGCGTTATAGCGGCGGCCGG
>DATDQD010000270.1:0-6506 GCA_035292425.1 Bacteroidota bacterium | reverse complement strand
GGAGTTCCCTGGCCGGTTCCTGCCGTACCGCGAAATCTCCCGTTCCCGCCGCCGGGGCATCCCCCGCCGGCTGCCGCCTGCCGCGGAGGCCGATGACGATGAAGATCCCGGCCCCGATCATGATGATCGGGAGGATGACCGTTCCGGAAGGGGACCACCAGTCGTAACCCGCGAGCCATCCAAGGTTCACCATCAGCACGGCGGCGCCGGCCAGGATGAGGGCGATGCCCCAGAACCGCCTGCCGTTGCCCTGCCGGCCGTTCTGTTCGGGAACCGACGAGAAGTCGGGATTCGCCGGCATGATGATCATCGCGGCGATGTAGACCAGGAGGCCCGTCCCCCCCATGAAACCGAGCAGGACGAAGAGCAGCCGGATGATCGTCACGTCCACACCGAAGTATTCCGCGATGCCGCCGCAGATCCCGTCGATCATTCTGATTCGACGCGATTTATAGAGCCGCCTTGGTCCGTTCTGATCGTTCGTCATGCTCATTCAGTTCCGATATGCCATCCTCCGGGATTATACGGTGCCGGGAGGGGATTGTTGCGCGGGAGATATGGCCAACATTCGAGCGGGCCGGAGGATGTGGTCCTTCCGGCCCGCGTTGAGCCTGTGAGCCCGGCGGGGTTGCGGGTCAAACCTCCATGATCTCCTTTTCCTTGAGGCCGACGAGCGCGTCGATGTCCTTGATGTGCCTGTCGGTCATTTTCTGGACCTCCGTCTCGCCGCGCTTCCGCTCGTCCTCGGAGAAGTGTTCGGCTTTCTCCGATTTCTTCAGGTGCTCGATGGCGTCCCTGCGGATGTTCCGGATGGAGACCTTTCCCTCTTCGGCGAATTTTCTGATCAGCTTCACGAGCTCGCGCCGGCGTTCCTCGTTCAGCGGGGGAATCGGCACGCGGATGACGGTCCCGTCGGCCACGGGGTTGAGCCCGAGGTTTGCCGACTGGATCGCCTTGTCGATGGGGCCGACCATGTTCTTGTCCCACGGCTGGATCGAGATGGTATGGACATCGGGGATGCTCAGGTTTGCGACCTGGTTCAGCGACATGTGGGTGCCGTAGGAGTCCACCTTCACGCCGTCCAGGAGCGCCGTGGTGGCCTTGCCGGTCCTGATCTTGACGAACTCATGCCGGACGACCTCCACGGCCTTGTTCATTTTATCGTCGGTCTGCTTGAGAATGTCTTTCACCATATGCTGCCTCTGGTTGTGTGTGGGATCAATCCAAGCCGGCCGGACCGGAGACGAGCGTGCCGACCCCGCCCCTCATGACGAGGCGCTCGAGGTTCCCCGGCTTGTTCATGTTGAAGACGATGATGGGCATGTTGTTTTCCTTGCAGAGGGTGATCGCGGTGAGGTCCATGACCTTGAGGTTTTTCCGGAGCACGTCGGCGTAGGAAATTTTCTGAAAGCGGGAGGCCCCGGGGTGTTTCTCGGGGTCCGCGTTATAGACGCCGTCCACGCGGGTGCCCTTGATCAGCACGTCGGCCCTGATCTCGACCGCCCGGAGGACCGCCGCGGTGTCGGTGGTGAAGTAGGGGTTCCCGGTCCCCGCGCCGAAGATCACGACGCGATTCTTTTCCAGGTGGCGGATGGCCCGCCGGAGGATGAAGGGTTCGGCGATCTCCTCCATCGTGATCGAACTCTGCAGGCGGGTAAAAATGCCCCGGTGTTCGAGCGCGCCCTGCAGGGCGAGTCCGTTGATGATCGTGGCCAGCATCCCCATCTGATCTCCGACCACCTTCTCGACGCCGTCGGAGGAATTTTCCACGCCCCGGTAGATGTTGCCGCCGCCGATGACGATGCCGATCTGCACGCCCCGGGCGTGGATGGTGCCGATTTCACCGGCGTATCGCCCCAGCACGTCGGGGTCGATTCCGAACTGTTTCCGGCCCAGGAGCGCCTCGCCGCTCAGCTTCAGGAGGACGCGCCGGTATCTTGCTTTTTTCGTCATCCGATGGGGTTCGCTGAACCGTTATCCGTTCTCCCCGAGATGGAACCGCCTGAAGCGCCGGATCGTGACCCTCTCGCCGGTCTTCGCGGTGATCTCGAGGACGAGGTCCTTGATTGTCTTGCCGGAGTCCTTGATGAAGGTCTGTTCGACCAGGCAGAAGTCCTGGAAGTATTTCTCCAGTTTGCCCGCGGCCACCCTCTCGATGATGTTCTCGGGCTTTTTCTCGTTCCTGGCCTGCGTGCGGTAGATCTCCATTTCACGGTCGATGATGTCCTTCGGGACGTCTTCGCGCTGCACGAAGAGCGGATTCATCGCGGCGATCTGCATCGCGACGTCGCGCGCCAGGGTCCGGAAATCATCGGTCTTCGCGACGAAATCGGTCTCGCAGTTCACCTCGACGATCGACCCGATGCGGCCGCCGGCGTGGATGTAGGCCTCGACGGCGCCCTGGTTCGCGGCGCGGTCGGCCCGTTTCTCGGCAGTCGCGGCGCCCTTCTTGCGAAGGATGTCGACGGCCTTCTCGAGGTCGCCCGCCGCCTCGGAGAGGGCCTTCTTGCAGTCCATCATGCCCGCGCCGGTCCTGTCGCGCAGGAGTTTGACCCGGTCGGATGAAATTTCGGTTGTTGCCGCACTCATCGGGATGTCCTGTCTTCGGTTAATGCTGTTTTTCGGCAAGTTCGTCGGCGGCGTCCGCCTTCGTCATCTCGGCGATTTCGGCGCCCTCCGCCTTCTTCTGCATCCCTTCGATGATCGCTTCGCTGATGTAGCGCGTGATCGTCTGGATCGACTTGATCGCGTCGTCGTTCGCCGGGATCGGGTAGTCCACGATCCTGGGGTCGCAGTTCGTGTCGACGATCGCGAACACCGGGATGCCGAGGCGCGTCGCTTCCTTCACCGCGATGTCCTCCTTCTTCATGTCCACCACGAAGAGCGCGCCGGGCAGGCGGGTCATTTCCACCACCCCGGAGAGGACGCCGGCGAGCTTTTCCTTCTCGCGGTCGAGCACGAGCGTTTCCTTCTTCGTCAGCTTGTCGTAGGTGCCGTCGGTTTCCATCTTCTCGATGTTCGTGAGGCGCTTCACGCTCTTCCGGATGGTCGAGAAGTTCGTGAGCATACCGCCGAGCCATCGCTCGGAGACGTAGAACTGCCCGCACCGCCTGGCCTCCTCCTCGATGATCATCTTCGCCTGCTTCTTGGTGCCCACAAAGAGGACGCGCCTGCCTTCGGCGGCGAGGCCCGAGATGGCGTTGCAGGCGAATTCCAGGAGTTCCTGTGTTTTCTTGAGATCGATGATGTGAATCCCGTTCCGTTCCATGAAGATGAACGGCTTCATGCGGGGGTTCCAGCGGCGCGTCAGGTGCCCGAAATGGGCGCCGGCGTTGAGCAGGTCGGCGAGTTCGACACGTGGCATGCGGTGTTTCTCCTATGTGTGTTTTGTCCTCTACTCCCGTCATCTCCGTCCCGGGATCCCCGCTGCGATTGCCGCTGCGGCGGGGACACCCCCGGGGGGATCGGGGAGTATGTGTGATTAAAAAACTGTGCAACAGTTCCGCGCGGCCGCGGGCCTGGCGCGGGATGGATCGTCGGGATCAGCGCTTGGAGAACTGGAACCGTTTCCGGGCCTTCCTCATGCCGTACTTCTTCCGTTCGACCATGCGGGGGTCGCGCGTCATGAGTCCGTGCTGGCGGAGCGTGGCGCGAAGGTCGCCGTGGAGATCCACGAGCGCCCTCGCGATGCCGAGCCTGATCGCCCCGGCCTGGCCGCTGAGTCCGCCCCCGCGCACGTTGATGTTCACGTCGTACTTCCCCGCGGTTTCGGTCGCAACGAACGGCAGCAGCACCTCGGTGCGCTGCGTTTCGAGGGAGAAATATTGTTCGATCGGGCAGTCGTTGACGTTGATCTTGCCCGTGCCGGGTTTCATCGTGATCCTCGCGACGGACGTTTTCCTGCGCCCTGTTGCGAAGACGGTATGCGGATGGCTCGCCATGAAATCTCCTTAAAAGGTGATCGGTTCCGGCTGCTGGGCCGTGTGCGGATGATCGGAACCGTTATAGACTTTCAGCTTCTTCACGACGCGGGCTCCGAGCCGGTTGTGCGGGATCATCCCCTTCACCGCCATGAAGACGATCTCCGAAGGGTTCTTCCCCATGATCTCCCTGAACGATCTGACCGTGGCGCCCCCGGGATACCCCGTGTAGTGGAAGTACGTCTTGAGTTCTTCCCTCTTCCCCGTGACCTTCACCTTGCCGGCATTGACGATCACGACGAAATCTCCGCAATCGGTATGGGGAGTGAATGTCGGTTTGTGCTTGCCCCTGAGGAGGCGCGCCGTGTGGCTCGCGATCCGGCCGAGCGTCTGGCCGGCGGCGTCCACAAGGTACCATTTTTTGCTCACTTCGGATTCCTTGAAGGAATGAGTAAGCCTCTGCGCCATTGCCACGGATAAATCCTTGAAATTGGTAAAGGTTGAAGGGTATTTTAGGTAAAGCAAATAAATCTACGCAAAATTATACTGAGAGGCAAGAGGCCCCCCCGGAACGGCGTCCCGGGGTTGCTCAGGACCCCCCTGGCATACCGGACTGCGCTTCGGCGTGATACGAACTCCGCACGAGCGGCCCCGATTCCACGTGCCTGAAACCCATCGACTTTCCGGCCTTCCTGTATGCCGCGAACTCGTCCGGCGTAACGTAGCGGTGGATGGGAAGGTGGTCTTTCGTCGGCTGGAGGTACTGCCCGAGGGTCAGGATATCGCAGCCGGTCTTCGCGAGGTCTTCCATGACGGTGAGGACTTCTTCGGGGCGTTCCCCTATCCCGAGCATCATGCCGGTCTTGGTGGTGAAGCCTCGTCGTTTGGCCCTCCGGAGGAGTTCGAGGCTCCGTTCGTATTTCGCCTGGGGTCGCACCTTCCCGTAGAGACGGGGGACCGTCTCCATGTTATGATTGAGGATGTCCGGGAAGGCGTCCAGGACGATGTCGAGCGCGAATTCGTCCCCCTTGAAATCCGGGATCAGCACCTCGATCGTCGTCCCGGGGTTCAGGTCGCGCGTCATCCTGATCGTCTCGGCGAAGATCTGCGACCCCCCGTCGTAGAGCTCGTCCCGGTTCACCGAGGTGATGACCGCGTGCCGCAGGTTCATGAGCTTCACGGCTTCGGCGACCCGGCGCGGTTCCGCCGCGTCGAGCCCATCCGGTTTTCCGGTCTTCACGGCGCAGAAGCCGCAGCTCCTGGTGCAGACGTCCCCCAGGATCATGAAGGTGGCCGTGCCGTTGTGCCAGCACTCGCCCATGTTGGGACACCGGGCTTCCTCGCATACCGTGTGCAGGCGGTGCCGGCCGATTAAATCCTTCAGCCGGGCGTAGTTCTCGCCCGCGGGGATTCTGACCTTGAGCCAGTCGGGCCGCCTCGCGGGCGCGGCCGGTATGACCGCGCTCCCACCCGGGACGGTCTCCCCGTTCTGAACGGGACCCTGCGATATCTCCTGGATGACGAATTCCATCAGATGATCTGGTTCTCGTCGTACCCCTCGAGCTGGCGCACGACGTCCTCCAGGAAGGAACCGCCGAGCGCGCCGTCGAGGATGCGGTGGTCGAACGCGAGCGTGAAGTACGCCATCGAGCGGATGGCGATCGCATCGTTGATGACGACCGGGCGTTTCTCGATCGACCCCGTCCCGAGGATCGCGACCTGGGGCTGGTTGATGATCGGTATGCCGACCATCGTGCCGAAGATACCGTAGTTCGTGACGGTGAAGCTCCCGCCCTCAATGTCCGGGGGGGTGAGCCGCCTGGAGCGCGCGCGTGTGGCCAGGTCGTTGATCGCCCGGGCCAGGCCGATGAAGTTTTTCTCCTCCGCGTTCTTGATGACCGGTACGATGAGGCCGTTCTCCGAGGCGACGGCCATCCCGAGGTTCACGAACTTCTTGAGCACGATCTTGTCCCCCTCGATCGATGAATTCATGAGGGGGTACTCCTTGATCGCCCTGACGATGGCGTCGCAGATGAAGGCCGTGAAGGTGAGCTTGAAGCCCTCCCTCTTCTGGAACGAATCGGCGTTCCGCCTGCGGACCTTGTCGACGTTCGTCATGTCGCACTCGTGGATCGCGTAGACGTGCGGCGACGTGTGGACGCTCCGGACCATGTGTTCGGACATTTTCATCAGGATGTTGCTCATCTGGCGGATTTCGTGCCCGGGCGGAGGATACTTCTTCGCCAGCTCCCCGCCGTCGACCGGCTTGAGGAGACTCTCGACCCTTGGCGCGGCAGGTGCGCCGGCATGGGATGGAGGAGACGCGGGGGCCCCGCCGAACCCCGGCCCCGGAACATGGGCAGGCACGCCGGCTTTCCGGGCGGCCGCGTAGGCGAGGAGGTCCTTTTTCGAGACCCTGCCGCCCTCACCCGTTCCGGGAACGGTTTCGAGTTCCTGCATCGGGATCCCTTCCTCGCGCGCGATGTTCAGCACAAGGGGGGAATAGAATCTCCCGGGAAAAACCTTCGCCGGGGAAATCGCCCGTGCCGGCGCTGAGGCCGGGACCGCGGGGGGAGCGGCGGCCGG
>DATDQD010000269.1:0-8760 GCA_035292425.1 Bacteroidota bacterium | reverse complement strand
ATCCTGGCCGGCGCCAGGCGGTTGGTGATCGCCGATACGGTGGGGCACGCCACAAGGACCGGGGCGCTCAACGTGGTGCGTTTCGTCAGGGACGTCATCGACAATACAGGGATCGACGTCAGGATCGACTGGCACGGACACAACGACCGGGGGTTCGCGCTGGCGGCCGCCCTCTCGGCCATCAGGGCGGGGGTGGACCGCGTCCACGGCTGCGCGCTCGGGATCGGCGAGCGCTGCGGCAACACGTCGATGGACCTCCTCCTGGTCAACCTCAAGCTCTGGGGGATCATCGACAACGACCTCACCAAGCTGACCGAGTACTGCCGGGTGGTCTCGGAAGCGACCCACGTGCCGGTGCCATTCAACTACCCGGTCTTCGGCCGCGACGCGTTCAGGACCGCGACGGGGGTGCACGCGGCGGCCGTCATCAAGGCCATGAAGACCGGCGACGATTGGCTGAGCGATATGGTCTATTCCGCCGTCCCGGCCAGCCTCGTGGGGCGCAGCCAGAAAATCGAGGTTGGACCCCTCTCCGGCGAGTCGAACGTCCTCTTCTGGCTCCGCCAGCACGGCTTCGAAGACAAGAACGGACTGGCGAAGCATATCTTCGAACACGCGAAACACTCCAACAAGATCCTCACAGACGAGGAGATCGAAGCGATCATCGAGACCGATTACGTGAAAGGTGTGAAATGACACTCGACTGGATACCGCGCGACCACGCGGAAAAATCCCACGACCTCTGGGGGAGCGAGTTCCTCGGGACTGAGCCCCCCTGCACGATGTACGAACTGCGCCCGGTCCGCAACTCCGCCGGCGCCGCGGTCGGGGGGCTCCACTGCGCCTGGATCACGCTCAATAATCCGGCCCAGTACAATTCCTACACGACCGGGATGGTGAAGGGGGTCATCGCCGCCTTCCACAGGGCCTCCATGGACCGCAGTGTTGTAGCGGTCGTGTTTACCGCAATCGGCGACAAGGCGTTCTGCACCGGCGGGAACACGAAGGAATACGCCGAGTACTACGGACGCCGGCCGAACGAGTACGGCGCCTACATCGACCTCTTCGTGGCGATGGTCGACGGCATCCTGAACTGCAGGAAGCCGGTGATCTGCCGTGTGAACGGGATGCGCGTCGCCGGCGGGCAGGAGATCGGAATGGCGTGCGACGTTACCGTATCCGCCGACACGGCCGTTTTCGGGCAGGCAGGCCCGAGACACGGTTCGGCCCCCGACGGCGGATCGACCGATTTTCTCCCCCTTTTCCTGAACATGGAAAACGCCATGTGGAACTGCGTCTCGTGCGATGTCTGGAGCGCCTACAAAATGGTGCGCCTCGGGATGATCACGAAAGCGATCCCGGTGTTAAAAATAGCCGGGACGATCCGGAGAAACCCGCTCGTCGTCACCGACACCTACGTGCAGGACGGCGAGATCGTCTACGGGGAGCCGCTCCGGGGCAGGAAGGCCGAGGAGGCGCGCGAAGAGGTCAAAAAGGCCGAGGTGGATTTCACACTGCTCGATCGGGAAGTCGACGAGATCGTCTGGCGGTTCACGAACCTGATGCCCGGCTGCCTCATCAAGTCGATCGACGGGATCCGCGCGAAAAAGAAATTTTTCTGGGACCAGGCGAAGCTCCCCAACCGGCACTGGCTGGCGGCCAACATGGCGGTGGAGGGGTTCCTCGGCTTCACCGCTTTCAACACCAGGAAGCTCACGGGCACCGACGTCATCGACTTCGTGAAATACCGTCAGTACCTGGCCGAGGGCCGGCTGATGGACGAGGCGACGCTGGCCGAGCTCCTTCCCCGGCCGAAGGGGAGCTGAACCGTGGCTGAACGGCTCAACGGACGTGTCGCGCTGGTCACCGGCGGGTCCCTCGGGATCGGCCGGGCGACGGTGCTCGCGCTGGCCCGCGAGGGCGCGGACGTCGCATTCACCTACCTTGGGACGCGCCATCGATCCGACGAACCGCAGCTCGTGGTCGACGGTGTGAAGAAACTCGGCCGGAAGGCGATGGCCGTCGAATCGGACGTCTCCCGGTACGCGGAGGCCGTGAAGGTCGTGGAGAGCGTCTGCACAGCGTTCGGCCGTCTCGACATTCTGATCAATAACGCCGGGATCAACCGCGACGGCGTGCTCTGGAAAATGACCGAGGAACAGTGGGACGCGGTCATCGACGTCAACCTGAAGGGGTGCTTCAATTATCTCCGCGCCGTAAGCCCGATATTCCGCGCTCAAAAGTCCGGCAAGATCGTGAACGTCTCCTCTATCAACGGGATGAGGGGTAAGTTCGGGCAGGCCAACTACGCGGCCTCCAAGGCCGGGATCATCGGACTGACCAAGAGCGCCGCGCGGGAACTGGGCCCGTCCAACGTGAACGTCAATGCGGTGGCACCGGGCTTCGTTGAGACCGACATGACGAGGGCGCTTCCGGAAGAGATCCAGAAACAGGCCCTCCGCGAAACCGCGATGGGGAAGTTTGCCACACCGGAGGACGTCGCCGAAGTCATCGTCTTTCTTACATCCGACCAGGCGCGGCACGTGACCGGCGAGGTCGTCCGGGTCGACGGCGGCCAGTATCTCTAAAGGGGGAATGGCATGACGGAAATCTACGAACGGAACCTGAACGTGTCGGTGTCGAAGCTGAACGACACCGAGATCTTCACGAAGGCCTCTCTTCTCGACCTGAACCACAACATCCGCGTGGAACTGACCGTGGACATCGTCTCGAAAACGATCACGAAAGCCGACGCCCAGATGGTGAAGTCCCCCTTCGCGATCTGCCAGCAGACGCTGAATAAGATCCGGAACGTCGTGGGCCTGAAGATCGAGCGCGGGATCCACCAGCGGCTGGTGGACACGCTCGGGCATTCCGACGGCTGCACGCACCTGGTCGACCTCACGATGGAGGCGGTCAGGTTGAGCGCGAACGTCCTCCTGGGGTTCACCCGGTTCGACGAGGAATGGCGCCAGCGGAAACTTTCCGACGAGGAGTTCATCGCGCAGGTCAAGCCGATCCTGAAGAATTCCTGTCTCCCATTCAAGGACGACGAACAATGAGCAGCTGCCAGTGGGTCACGATCGCGGAAGACGCCGGGTGCGTGTCGCTCACCATGAACCGGCCCCCGCTGAACGTCCTGAACATCGCGATGATGAAGGAGCTCAACGCGGCGCTCGGGGAGGCCCGGAAGAATCCCAGGGCGAGGGTCGTGCTGATCCGGGCGGAAGGGAAGGCCTTCTCCGCCGGCGTTGACATCGCCGATCACACCGCCGATCGCGTCGGCGAAATGATGCGCGAATTTCACGAGATATTCAAAAACCTCTTCGCGATCAATGTCCCGACCGTGGCGGTGGTCGACGGCGCGGCACTCGGGGGAGGGTGCGAGGTGGCGATCGCCTGCGATATGATCGTGGCCTCGGAGCGCTCGAAGTTCGGCCAGCCGGAGATCAGGGTGGGCGTGTTTCCCCCCATCGCCGCCGCGATCATGCCGGGGCTGATCGGGCGGAACAGGACGCTGGAATTCCTGATGAACGGCGAGGCCATGACCGCCGCGGAGGCCGAGCGGATCGGCCTGGTGAACCGCGTCTTCCCGGTCGACGGTTTCGCGGGGTCGGTCTCGGGGTTCGTCTCACGCCTGACCTCCCAGAGCAGGGTCATCCTTGAACTGACGAAACGGGCGGTGGACGCCCGTCTCCGGTCGGGCTGCATGGAGGCGATCGAAGCTGCGGAAAAAATGTACATGGGCGAGATGATGAAGACGCAGGACGCGGCCGAAGGGCTGAAGGCGTTTCTGGAAAAACGGCCCCCCGTATGGGCGCATCGATAACAGCGGACGGAGCGGCAATGACATTGGAACAGCGGTTGGAAGAGTACCAGGCGGTCATCGACGACCTGACCTTCCCGACGGTGAAGAAGTGGAAATCGACCCACCCGGAAGGAAAGGTCGTGGGGATGTTCCCGGTGTATACTCCCTATGAACTCCCGCACGCGGCCGGGATGCTCCCGGTGGGGCTCTACGGCGCGGGGGGCAAGGTGGACATCGACCACGCCGACTCGCGCATTCAGTCGTTCGTCTGCTCCATCGCCCGCTCCACGCTCGAGCTGGGCCTGCGCGACCTCACGAAGGATTTCGACGCCCTCTGGTTCACCTCGATCTGCGACGTGGCCCGGAACCTTTCCGGCGTCTGGGAGACCAACTTCCCGCGCCAGGCGGTCCGCTACATCCACTACCCCCAGAACATGACCTCGCCGGCGGCGCTCGAGCACTACCGGACGGAGCTGAAACAGCTCGTCTTAATGCTCGAGGAGATCGGCGGCGCGCACGTGACCGACGACCGGCTCCGGAGGAGCATCGCCGCCTATAACGAACAGCGAAGACTCTGCGGGGAGCTCTACAAGATCAAGGAGCAGTATCCCTGGCTGCTCTCGACCTGGGAGGCCTACGTCATCCTCAGGATCGGCACGCTCATCCCGCTGGAAGAGCACGTGGAGATCCTGAAGGCGGCGATCCCGGAGGTGCGGGCGCGGAAACGCCCCCCCCGCGACTACGTGCGCGTCCTCCTGGAGGGGAGTTTCTGCGAGCAGCCGCCCCTCGAGCTGATCAAGGTCCTGGAGGAATCGGGGTGCGCCATTGCCGACGACGACCTCCTGATGCATACCCGCTGGTTCACCGAAGACGTCCCGACCGGCGGGGACCCGTTCCTGTCGCTCGCGGAGGCGTACATCAACAAGGCGCGCTATTCCTCGGTGAGGCACTACGGCCCCAGGCCGCGCAAGGAGGAGTTCCTGAAAAAAATCAAAGACCAGAAAGTGGACGGCGTGATCTTCGCGGCGCCGAAGTTCTGCGAGCCGGCCCTGCTCGACTACGTCCTGTTCAAGGACGAACTGGAGAAGGCGGGCATCGCCTACCTCGGTTTCGAGTATGAAGAAAAAATGGGCGTCTTCGAGTCGATCCGCACGCAGGCCGAGACGTTCGTCGAATCCGTCATGTTCTTTTCATAATTGAGCGAACCATGGACACGCATCAGAGCGACGAACAAAAATTCCGGTACCAGGGCCTCGGACGCGACCTGCAGAAAAATCTTCTGACCGCGTGGTACGACAGGATCGAGGGCGCCGCCGACGCCGGCCGGAAGGTGGCCTACCTCTTCGTCCCCGGCAATATCGCCGAATTCCTGCGCGTTTTCGACTTCGAGCTGGTGTTCCCCGAAGTCAACGCGCTGCAATGCGGGGTGAGGAAAACCTCGGGCGACCTTATCCTGAAGGCGGAAGACGTCGGGTATTCCCCCGACGTGTGCGGCTACGTGAAGAACGACATCGGGATGATGCTCGCCGGAAACGTCGGGCCCTCGGGGCACAAGCTGCCGAAGCCGGACCTCCTCCTCTGCGCCTACTGCGGGTGCACCACCTTCATCAAGTGGTTCGAAGCGCTCTCCCACTTCTACGACGTGCCGCTGGTGATGCTCGACGTCCCCTACATGCGGTCGGGGAAGATCGAGGAGACGGACAGGAAATACATCGTCTCGCAATTGAAGGAGCTCATCCCGATCTGCGAGAAGATCACCGGGAAGAAATTCGACCACGATAAGCTGACCGAAATCATCAAGCATTCGACCGAGGCGGAGGAGCTCTGGGTGGATATCCTCCATTCGGCGAAGCACCGTCCCTCGCCGTTCGATTCCTACTTCGAGGCGGTCTTTTTCATGGCGCCGATCTACGTCCTGCGCGGGCTTCCGGAATGCACCGGGTATTACCGGGAGGCGATGAAGGAGATCACCGAACGGATCGAGCATGGCGTGGGGCCGATCCCCGAGGAAAAGGTGCGTGTGGTGATCGAAGGTCCCCCGCCCTGGCCGCATTTCCGGGCCTTCTGGGAGATGCTGAAGAAATGGGGGGTCTGCGCGGTGGCCTCGAGCTATTCGAAGGTGGGGGGGTTCTGGGACCACGGTTTCCGTCACGACCCCTCCCGGCCGCTGGAGAGCATCGCCGAGTACTGCCTGACATGCTACACGAACCTCAGCCTGCCGATGCGCACCGAGCTCCTCCGGAGCTATGCGGAGGAATATTCCGCCGACGCAATCCTGATCCACTCGGTGAAGTCGTGCCGCTCCTTCTCGGTGGGACAGGCCGACATGAGGGACCAGTTCACCCGGATCTGGGACATCCCGACGCTGCTGATTGAAAGCGACCTGGCCGACCCGCGCTACTTCCAGGCCGCGCAATTGCGCAACAGGATCGACGCCTTCTTCGAATCGCTCGAACACAAGCGGCTCGTACGGGCATGAACCATTTCAGACCTTCCATACCGAACGGATAGCCCATGCTCGTCGCAGGCGTTGACGTAGGATCGACACAGACCAAGGCGGTCATCCTGAACGAAAATTCTGAGATCATCGCGCGCGGGATTTTGAACACCGGCGCGAACGTCGTGAAGGCGGCCGAAAAGGCCTTCCAGGCGGCCCGGAGCCAGGCAAAAGTAGACGAGTGGGAGATCACCTCGGTGGCGGGGACGGGGTACGGCCGGTACAAGGTGCACTTCGGCGACATCCAGATCACGGAAATCTCCTGCCACGCCCGCGGGGCAAATTTCATCTTCCCGGGGACCCGCACCATCCTTGACATCGGCGGCCAGGACACGAAGGGGATCCGGGTGAACGAGAAGGGGGAGGTGGTCGATTTCTGCATGAACGACAAGTGCGCCGCGGGGACGGGACGGTTCCTGGGCGCGGCGGCGGACGTCATGAGCATCCCCCTCGACGACCTGGGGGAGGTCGCCCTGAGATCGAACAACCCCCTGCGCATCACGAACGTCTGCACGGTTTTCGTGGAGACGGAGATCATGAACCACCTCTCGCGGGGGAAGAAGGGTGAGGACATCCTGGCCGGGGTCCACCAGTCGATCGCGGGACGTTCGGTCAGCCTGATCCGGAGGGTGGGCGTGGTCCCGGAAGTCACCTTCACGGGAGGCGTTTCGAAGAACATCGGCATGGTGAAGGCCCTCGAAGAAAAACTCGGGTGCGCTATTAATGTAAGCGACGATTCGCAGTACATGGGCGCCCTGGGCGCGGCCATCATCGCCCTGGAGCGGGCGAAAGCCCGCCACGACGGGCAGGAGGCGGAGGGGACGAAGACCCCGCGGATGCCAAAGATGCCAAAGATGCCAGGGATGCCAGGGATGCCGGGGATGCCAGGGATACCAGGGATCAATGAGGAGCCGCAGTGAGATCACCCGACGCCAGACTCATCGCCGGGATCGACCTCGGCACCCGCATGACCAAGTCTGTTCTCTTCGACCCCCGGTCCGATTCCGTGCTCTCGCGGTCGACGGATTACACCGGGCACGACCTGGCGAAGGCCGCCGAGAACGGCCTGGCCGAAATCACACGGAAGGCCGGCGTGAATCCGGAAGACATTTTTTACGTGGCGTCCACCGGCTACGGCCGGTACCAGGCCCCGATGCGCCAGACGCAGATCACCGATATCTCCTGCCACGCCATGGGCGCCCGCTTCCTCTTCCCGCGAACCACCAGCGTCCTCGACGTCGGAGCGCAGAACGCCAAGGCAATCAGGATCGACGAAAACGGCCGGGTCATAAAATTCAGGATGAACGACAAGTGCGCCTCGGGCGCCGGGCGCTTCCTGGAACGCGTGTCGAAGAGTCTCGAAATTGAACTTGAGGAGATCGGACTCCTCTCGCTCCGGTCGAAGGACCCTCAGCCGATCAGCTCCATTTGCGCCGTGCTCGCGGAGTCGGAGGTGATTAATCTCGTTACGGCCGGCTACCCGATCGAAGACATCGTGATGGGGGCGCACCTTTCGATATCGGACAGGATCGTGGCGCTGCTCCGGCAGATCGGCGTGGACGGAGAGATTTCGCTGACGGGAGGGATCACGAGGAACGCCGGGATGGTGAAGGCGCTGGAGCAGAAGCTCGGGAAGCGGCTGAACGTCTGCGACGACTCCGAGTACGCGGGGGCGATCGGGGCGTGTTTGCTCGCCCGGAGGCGGCTCAGGAAGCTCGAGGAACAGAATGCCGTCCGGGTCGTCCCCTGAGCCGGGGGCATCGCGCGGCACGACAACGACAACCATGACATTCGCATAATATGATGAAAGCTGCCGTCTTTCATGAACCGAACAAACCGCTGAGGATGGAAGAAATCCCCGAGCCCGCGATCAGGGACCACGAGGTCCTGGTGAAGGTCGCCGCGTGCGGCGTCTGCCACACCG
This sequence comes from Bacteroidota bacterium, assembly GCA_035292425.1. GTDB lineage: Bacteria > Bacteroidota > Ignavibacteria > UBA10030 > SZUA-254 > SZUA-254. The sequence continues at coordinate 531 of DATDQD010000269.1, read as the reverse complement.
ATCTCCATTACATCGACCACGGTGTGCCGACGTTCAAGAAACCCCCGCTCGTGCTGGGGCACGAGGCCTCCGGCATCGTGGCCAAAAAAGGTAATTTGGTGACGGAATTCAAGGAGGGGGACAGTGTCCTCCTCCCGGCGGTGCTCACGTGCGGGACGTGCGAGTTCTGCCGCACGGGGCGCGAGAACATCTGCCAGTCGATGATGATGTTCGGGAACAACGTGGACGGCGCGTACGCGGAGTACGTTGCCGCCCCCGCCAAGGACATCTTCCATCTTCCAGTGGAAATACCGCTGAAGGAAGGCTCGATCATCGCCGACGCGATCTCGACCCCATTCCACGCCGTCAGGAACAGGGCGGAGGTGAAGGCGGGCGACCGCGTGGTGGTCTTCGGATGCGGCGGGGTGGGGATGAACGTGGTGCAGGTCGCCGCGGCGGTGGGCGGCCTGGTGATCGCCGTCGACATTTCCGATAAAAAACTCGAGCTCGCGCGCTCGTTCGGCGCATCGATGACCGTCAACCCCTCGAAGG
>DATDQD010000268.1:0-4476 GCA_035292425.1 Bacteroidota bacterium | reverse complement strand
GGTCGGCATCTCGACGGCGTCGCTTTCGGAAGCCGAACTGTTTTTCGGAGAATGGCCGGGCGCGGGCGAGGGGATCGATTCCCTGCTCGGAGAAACGGAACTCGGGCCGCTCCCGCCGGCCGGGACATTCGATGCGCGCTGGGACATACCCGGGACGAACGGCAGCCTGACGGACATCCGCGACACGCTCGGATCGCCGGGCGACACAAATGTCTTCACACTCCGGCTGCGGACCGTTCCGTCCGATTACCCCATTCTGATCCGCTGGGATCGAGACAACCTGGGCGTCGGGGCCTGGAGAATGATGGACACGCTCTCCTCCGGAGGGATGCTGAATGCCGACATGTGGCAGACCGGGGAGGCCGTCATCTCCGACACATCCATGAAGGCGGTGACAATCGTCCACACGATGGTCGGGACCATCCCGATCAGCGTCAGGGACAAATGGAGCCTCGTCTCGCTCCCCGTCACCCCGACCGACAGCTCCGTCGCCGGGCTCTTTCCCGATGCGCTTCCCCGCGCGTACTCGTTCGGAACGGCATATGCGGAGGAAGAATTTCTTTCCGCCGGGACAGGTTACTGGATAAAAAATGCCGGCGCCGTCGAGATCCCCCTGACCGGCGTCCCGTTCAACCGGAACACCATCTCCAATGCCGGGGGCGGCTGGCTGCTCCTGGGATCGGTCTACTGCCCGCTGCCACGGTCCGTGATCTGCCCGTCGTGCGTCGCGCCCCCGGTCATCTACGGTTACCGGACCGGGTACTACATCCCTGACACCCTCTTCCCCGGCGAGGGTTACTGGTACCGGGGCACGAACACGCTGGACCTTGACTGCCGGCTCTCCGCACAGGTCCCGGTCGGAATCGCGGAAACCGCTCCGGCCCCCCTCCACGCGCTGGAGATCTCCGATGGGGCGGGGGGACGGGCGACCCTCCGGTTCGGGCGCGGGAGACCGCCGGGAGAGCCCGCGGACCGGTACGGGCTACCCCCGGTTCCCCCCGGGCCGGCGTTCGACGCCAGATTTGAAACTGAAAATTCGGTTGCGTATTTTGAGGGTGGTACAACGCGCGACCGGATCGGGATCCTGATCAGCAACGCACGGGGCGATCTCCTGATCACCTGTCGCGGAAATCCGGCCCCCCCGGGACAGTACGCGCTTGAACTCTCGGACGCCTCCGGAACATCGGGGAGATACGCTCTCTTCAATGGTTTTTCCATCGTGTCACCCGCCGGTGCAACCGTCCGGCTCCTGTTGACGGAATCCGGCGGGACGCCGGGGTCATTCAGGGTTCACGGGAATTATCCCAACCCCTTCAACCCGAGGACGTCCATCCGGTACGACCTCCCCGCGCCGGCGCACGTTTCACTTTGGATACGAAACATCGCCGGACAGGAAGTGGGCGTTCCGGTGGCGGACGCCGCGATGCCGGCGGGTCAGCACGTTCTGGATTACGATGCCGGGGATCTTTCCTCCGGGGTGTATTTTTACACCCTGACGGCCAGGGCATCCGACCCCCGTCAGTCCGGCCGGCATACCGGTAAATTCATACTGTTGAAGTAAGGGCATTCATTCCAGGGCAAATCATGAAAATCAGATTCATAACCGTTCTTTCAACGTTCCTCCTCCACGCGGCCCTCACCGGGCAGACGTCGTGGCAGTGGGTCAATCCCCTGCCGCAGGGCAACCTGCTGAACGGCGTCACGTCGGTGAACCAGGACACCGTCTTCGCCGTGGGCGACTACGGTACGATCATCAAGACGACCAACGGGGGCACGACCTGGCTGGTCACACCGACCGCCGGCGGCATGACGGAGGCCCTCTTCGACGTGGATTTCACCAGCAACGACGTCGGCTGGGCCGTGGGGGTGACCGGGCAGGCGGTCCGCACGACCGATGGCGGTCACACCTGGCAGTACGATCAGCTGGTGACCATCCGCGACCTTCTCGCCGTCCACTTTCAATCGCCCACCTTCGGATGGATCTCCGGCGGCAAGGGGGCCATGTTCTCCACCAGGAACGGGGGTTCGACGTGGCACCCCGAAACCACGGACGTCACGGCGAACCTCTACGATGTCGAGTTCGTCGATTCACTGACCGGTTGGTCGGTCGGCGCATCCGGCACCATCATCCATACGACCGACGGCGGCGATAGCTGGACACCCCAGAGCAGCGGGACCGCCCAGCCCCTCTATTCGGTCAGCTTCGTCTCGCCGGCCGTGGGGTACGTCGCCGGGGCGTTCGGCAAAGTCCTGAAAACGCTGAACGGCGGCGCCTCGTGGACTCCCCTGCTGACCGACGCCATCTACAGCCTTTTCAAGATCCACTTCACTTCCCCGCTCGACGGCTGGGCCATGGGGGCGTTCGGCTCCGTCATCAAGACCACGAACGGCGGCCTCTCCTGGTTTGAACAGTCGAGCGGCACCTACAACGACATCTACGCGCTCAACTTCCTCTCCCCCACGCTCGGCTACGCGGTCGGCGACTACGGGACCATTCTGAAAACAACGGACGGGGGGGCGACGTGGAAACTTCTCTCGACCGGCACGAAGAACATCCTGTACGGCGTCCACTTCCCGAACTCCACGAACGGATTCGCGGTCGGCGAAGAGGGGACGTTTGCCAAGTCGAGCAACGGCGGATACACCTGGAACGAATTGTTCACCGGGATTTTTCAGACCTACTACGGCGTCTGGTTCATCGATAACAACACGGGCTGGATCGTGGGCGACAGCGCCGTGGTCCTTAAAACCACCAACGGCGGGGCAAGCTGGAACGACCAGAACAGCCGGTCGGAGGAAACCCTCAATTCCGTCTTCTTCCTGAACGCGAACCGCGGCTGGGCGGTCGGCGATTTCGGGACGATCCTCTCCACGACCAACGGCGGGTCTTCGTGGATCCCCCAGACGATCGCATCCTTCACCTCGTTTCTCAAGATCCGTTTCGCGAACGACCTGGTGGGATGGGTCGCCGGTTACGGCGGGGAGATCTTCAAGACGACGAACGGGGGCACGACCTGGGTGGAGCAGTTCAGCGGATCGACCCAGGCGGTCTATTCCCTCGACGTCATCGACGCGAACACGGTCTATGCGGCGGGGGACTTCGGAATGCTGCTGAAAACGACCGACGGCGGGGAAAACTGGAACCCCCTCCCGAACGATTTCTTCGAAAGCTTCTACGGCATCGCCTTCAGCAGCCCCAGCACCGGATGGGCGGTCGGCGACGAAGGCATCGTCGCGCTGACGACGAACGGCGGCTCCACCTGGACGAGGATGATCAGCGGGACGACCCAGACGCTCTTCGACATCCAGCTCGTGCGCCTCACGTCGGGCGGCATCCTCTTCGCGGCCGGCGAAGGGGGCACGATCATTTGCGCGGGTGTCACTCCCCTCCCGCTGCGCACCTGGACGGGGGCCTTCGATTCGCTCTGGACATTCACAGGGAACTGGAACCCCGCCGGCGTTCCCGGGAAGACCGACAGCGTCGTGATCCCTGTGACCGCCCGGAACCCGGTGATCCGGTCGATCGTCCAGCAGATCAACATCGGCGCGATGCGGATCTTCCCCGGCGCAAAACTCACCATGCGCAACGGCATCGCCGAATTCGTGGTGAAGGGGAATCTCAACATCGAGGGGACGCTCGAGACGGATCCCGAGGCAAAAATGAACATCGTCCTCGGCGGGGATTTTGTCGTGGGAGGGAGCGGCCAGTTCATTCATGGATCCACAACGGTGATTTTCACGGGAAACGGCCTCGTCAGGGGAAAATTCCACAATGTCCTGGTCCGCGACAGCCTCCGCGTGCAGAGCGTCGGCAACGTGACCATACAGAATTCCCTCCTCATCCTGGGAAGCATCGCCCTCAGGTCCGTGGACACGCTGACGATTCTCAACGGCGATCCGGCCGCGCTCCAGGGCACGGGATCGACAGGCCCGGGAACGATCCGCAGGGCGATCGCCCCGGCAACGCTTGATTCCTACCGTTTTGAAAGCCCGGTGACCTCCATCAGGTTCCTGCCGACGGGGACCCTCCCGGATACCGTGAGCATGACGACCTATCCGGGCGCCGTTCCCCCGGGACAGGGCGATTCGGTGTTTGTGAGGCGGTGGTACAATATCGTGGCCACCGGGGGGACCGACTACATGGCCTCTCTCTCGCTCCGGTACGACACGACGGAGACGGCGATCCCCATCGAGGACATCGTCCTCTTCAGGGACTCGGCGAATATCGTGGTCAACATGGGCCAGACCGACTATCTCGACAGCGACCTCGTCGCGATATCGCTCGACTCGGTGCGTCATTTCTCCCGCTGGTACCTGGGGAAGTACGATTTCCTGCCGAAGAACCAGTTCCAGTTCAACGACAGCCTCTTCCTGGCGGACAACGGCGGGATCAGGGACACCATCCTCTACGGCGCATTTCCCGGCGCGACGGCCGGAATCGACAGCGCGCTGGGTGAAACCGAACTTCTGCCGGCC